>JAHJBW010000105.1 GCA_018813405.1 Candidatus Margulisiibacteriota bacterium
ACCCTTCGGGCTCGATCATATCGGCCATGGGACAGCCTGCGTTATGATCGGGCATCAGGACTTTTTTGTCCGGGCAGAGGATAGCGGCGGTTTCGGCCATGAAGTGTACGCCGCAGAAAACTATTACATCAGCTGAAGTTTTTGCAGCTTGAATAGATAGCCCTAACGAATCGCCCAGGTAATCGGCAATGTCCTGAACTTCTGCTGGCTGGTAGTTATGGGCCAGTATCACGGCGTTGCGTTTACGCTTCAATTCATTTATTTTTTCAATAATTTCTTTATTCAATGATCCCGCCGCCTATGACCTCATCTTCTTGATAAAATACTACGGACTGACCAGGTGTTACCGCTCTTTGAGGCTTGGCGAACCTTACTTTTGCACAATCTCCATCAATCTCAAGAACGGCAGGCTCTTCTGGACTATTATATCTTATCCTGGCGGCCACGGCCAACGGCTTGTCGGGGACCGTGCCAGATATGAAGTTGAGTTGTGAGGCGGTGAGCTCTTTTTTGAAAAGGTCGCTATCATCGCCGATCACGATGGTATTGTTTTTGGCGTCGATCTTGACCACATACTTTCTTCCGGTATGCGCGCCTATGCCCTTTTTCTGGCCAATGGTATAAAAGGCAATACCCTGGTGCTGTCCGACCACCTTGCCAGACATGTCAAGGATGGGGCCGGGTTTTACGCATTCAGGCATCGTTTCTTTCAAGAACCGCGCATAATCATTATCTTCTACAAAACAGATCTCCTGGCTGTCGGCCTTATCCGCTACAGGCAAGCCCAGGTCTTTGGCGATCTTTCTTACTTCTGCCTTGGTCAGGTCTCCGAGCGGGAACAGGGTATGAGCAAGCATCTCTTGTGTCAGGATGTATAAAGCATAAGATTGATCTTTTTTAAGATATTTGCCTTTGAATAGTTTCTTTTCATTCGGCATTTGGCATTTGGCACTTTGCCTGCCGGCTCGCCTCACTGCGAAGTGGGCAGGCAGGTTCGGCATTATTCTGGCGTAATGGCCGGTAGCTATCATGTCAGCGCCCAGCTCTTTTGTCTTTTTCATAAGGGCTTTCCACTTTACATGCTCGTTACATCGGATACAGGGGTTGGGTGTCCTGCCGTTCTTATATTCTTCTATAAAGTTGTCGATAACTTTTTTTTGGAAAATATCCTTGAAATTTAGGGTGTAGTGGGGGATTTCCAAAATATCGCAAACTCGTTTGGCATCATGAGCTGCCGTTATCCCGCAACAGTTAGAAGGATGCTTGTCCCGAGCGTAGTCGAGGGACATAGTGGCGCCTATTATGTCATAGCCCTGCTGTTTTAATAACGCCGCGGCGACCGAAGAGTCCACTCCGCCAGACATGGCGGCCAGGACTTTTTGCTTTTTGCAGGTATTCATTTGCTTAAGGGAGACATTTTACGGAGTTTCTCAACAATTGGCGGCAGTTCTTTTAAAAGATAGTCAATGTCTTCTTTTGTGGTCTCTTTCCCCAGCGTGAAGCGTATGCTTCCGTGGGCTTCCTCATGCGGCCGGCCGATGGCCAGCAGGACGTGTGAGGGATCGAGCGAGCCGGAAGAACAGGCTGAACCGGTGGAAGCGGCGATGCCCAGCATATCCAGGTTGAGCAATATAGATTCGCCCTCGATGAATTTAAAAGAGATATTGACATTGTTGGCAAGTCTCTGCGTTGGATGGCCATTGAGCAATGTGTTGGGGATGCGGGTCTGGATCTCCTTAATAAGATAATCTCTTAACTTTGTCTCATGCTCAGACCAATCCTTCATTTCTTTTGCGGCAATTTCGGCTGCTACACCCATGCCGACTACGCCGGGAACATTTTCCGTTGAACCGCGGCGATTCCTTTCCTGTGCACCGCCATGGAGAAAGGGCACCAGGCGAGTGCCTTTCCTTATATAAAGGGCTCCCGTTCCTTTGGGCCCGTAGAATTTGTGTGCCGAAAGTGACAAAAGATCCACTCCCAGCTCGTTCACTTTTATTGGGATATGGCCCACGGTCTGGACGGCATCAGTGTGCAGATATATGCCTTTTTCTTTGGTAACCTTTGCGATCTCAGCTATCGGCTCAATAGTTCCGATCTCGTTGTTGGCATGCATTATTGAAACCAGGATTGTCTTATCGGTTATGGCTTGCCTGACGGCTTCGGGATCGACCAGGCCTTCCTGGTTGACCGGAAGGCAGGTGACCTTGAACCCCCTCATTTTTAGGAATTCACAGGTTTCGATGACCGCGTGATGCTCTATGGCCGAGGTAATAATATGGTCGCCCTTTTTCTCAAGCGCGTAAGCTACTCCTTCCAGCGCGGTGTTGTCCGATTCTGTTCCGCCGGAAGTGAAGACGATCTCCTCCGGCTGAGATCCCAAAAGAGCGGCAAGCTTTTCACGGGCGTCCTCGACCGCCTTTTTGGCCTCTTGCCCGAAACTGTGGAAGCTTGAAGGATTGCCGAATATCTTTGAGTAATACGGCTGCATGGCCTCTGCCACTTTGGGATGGGTAGGAGTGGTTGCCGCATTATCTAAATAGACCTTTCTCATACCTAATTATAACATATCATTCATGCTGCCGGTGCGGTATCCATCAAGGTCCAGGGTGATATATGTGTAACCGATCTGTTCAAATTTCCTGGCTATCTTGTTGCGCAGGTCCCTGTCAAGAAGGGCGGGGATAGAGGCCTGGTCCACTTCGATCCTGGCGATGTTGCCGTGATGCCGCACCCTTAATTGTTTGAATCCTAAAGAACGCAGGAAATCTTCTCCTTCAGATACCATTTTTAGTATCTCAGGGGTTATCCTGGTGCCATAGGGGAGCCTGGAGGCAAGACAGGCATAGGAAGGCTTGTCCCAGGTGGGAAGACCAAGCTCTTTTGACAGGTGACGAATATCTTCTTTGGTAAACCCTGCCTCCTGCAGGGGAGAGCGCACACCCAACTCCGTTTTTGCCTTTGTCCCGGGACGGAAATCCT
>JAHJBW010000106.1 GCA_018813405.1 Candidatus Margulisiibacteriota bacterium
ATCTTAAGCCAAATTAAAATCTTATGCTCACGCTAGGTATTGACCCCGGTTCCGCCATAACCGGTTTTGGCCTGTTGGAAGAAACAGCCAGCTCACTCAAAATAATTGATTACGGCTGCATCAAAACATCCCCCAAATACACTGCCCACGAAAGACTGCACAAGCTCCATGAGGGCATAAAAAAGCTCATCAAGGAATACGCGCCGGACGTAATGGCGGTCGAAAAGCTCTTCTTCTGCAACAACGCCAAAACAGCCGTGGCCGTGGGCCAGGCACGAGGAGTAATACTGCTCTCCGCCGGGCAGGAGAAGATAAAACTGGCGGAATACACCCCGCTTGAGGTAAAATTAGCTGTGACCGGCTACGGCAAGGCCGACAAGCGCCAGGTCCAGCATATGGTAAAGGCTCTGCTGGGACTTGCTGAGATACCAAAACCGGACGACGCGGCAGACGCCCTGGCAATCGCGATCTGTCATATTAACTCTTACAAGCTCAAGGAGAAATCATGATAGCTCACATTCAAGGAATACTGGATAATATAGTGAAGAACGCGGTGATAATCGACGTTAACGGCATTGGCTATAAAGTGTTTGTATCAAGCTCCATAATAGACTATCTCCCCAATGTCGGAGAACAAATAAAACTCTTTACCCATATGGTGGTAAAAGAAGACGATCAATCTCTTTACGGTTTTAAGAGCAAAGAGGAAAAGAACCTTTTTACCCAGATAATAAGCGTCTCCGGCATAGGCCCCAAGACCGGTCTGGTCTTAATGTCCCAGGCCCCCGTCAACCAGCTGGTGGCCGCCATCACCCAGGGAAATGTGGACCTCATAAAGTCCACGCCCGGCATTGGCCTAAAAACCGCGCAAAGATTGATCATCGAGCTTAAAGAAAAGCTGGCCAAAGAGTTTGGCGTCAAACCGGCAGAAGTCTGCGTGGGCCTTTCAGGTGATCAGGGGGTTGTGCAGGATGCGATATCTGCATTAATGACTCTGGGTTATAAGCCCTCCGAGGCAAGGAACATGATATCAAAGATGGAGATCTCAAGCGATACCAAAGTGGAAGAGGTCATTAAGCAGGTTCTTCGCGGGGAGTGATAAGCACGGGTATAGTAAAATAAAAGGTTGTTCCCTTGCCCTCCCCTTCCGATTCAACCCATATTTTGCCGCCATGAGCTTCGACGATCATCTTGCATAAGGAAAGCCCCATTCCAAGCCCAACATTTTGCTTGCCCACCTGATAGTACTCATCAAACACATGTTTGATGCTTTGCGGATCAAGACCAACTCCCGTATCAGAAACAGAGACTTTCAGGTTATTATCTTCCAGCAACACCTTTAGCCTGATCTGCCCACCCTTTTGCGTGAATTTTACGGCATTGCCGATCAAATTCATAAACACTCTTCTTATCGCACGTTCGTCTGCTTCAACCCGCGGCAGATCGCTTGCAATCTCTTTATCCAATGTCAATCCGTACTTAGAGGCTTCAAACTGCATTGCCTCAAACACGTCGTCGACGATTTGCTGAAAAGATACCTGCCCTTTGCGTAAAAGTATCTCCTTGCGCAGATCAAGACGCCCAATATCCAACAAATTGTCTATCAAACCACTCAAGTTCATGCTCTGCCTTCTGACCGACTTAACGACCCTCTTTTGCTCATCAGTAAGTTCACCAAAATCGCCATCCTCAAGCATCTCGCTGTATTGGTAGATTGGGGCCAGCG
This sequence comes from Candidatus Margulisiibacteriota bacterium, assembly GCA_018813405.1. Lineage (GTDB taxonomy): Bacteria > Margulisbacteria > WOR-1 > XYC2-FULL-46-14 > JAHJBW01 > JAHJBW01. Next base: position 1,727 of record JAHJBW010000106.1, read on the forward strand.
GGCTCTTTATTTCGTGAGAGATAACAGACATAAAGCGTGTTTTTAGCTCGTTCATTTCTCGTAATCTTTGGGAAGCCTTCAAATATGCTTCGTGAAATTTTCCCGACGCATAGGCTGCGCATATATACAGCATTACCAGGCAAGCCGCGTAATTCGTTACGTATTCTCTGTTCATATATAACTTGTAGTCTTTAAAGCCCACAATGTGCGGTAAAATGCCAAAGTATTCCAGCGCAAAAATCGTACACACCAATATTGAGGACGCGATCGCGTAACCCATACTTACGCGCAACGAAAAAAGATAACCGGTCACAAAAATAAAGATCGCGAGAACAAAATAATACGGGTTCTCTGCCCCTCCATTTATATACAGGCCAATTATGCCGATAAAATAATCCATCAACAAGATAGAATGGGGGGAAGGGATTATGCCTTTTTTCAATCTCCTGTTGAAGTTGTGGGTTATTAAAAGTGCAATGATAAGCTCTGGGATCGCGGTTGCATATTCCAACAAACTCCCGTATCCAAAAATCACAAGCATAACAACAATGAAGAGGGTGAAATAGAAAAGAATGAAATGTACCCGCACAAAAACTCGGAGATTGTTCAAATACCATTCTTTGTCTTCTGATCCAATTGCCATTATGCAGGTAATTGTAACACAAGATATCGTTTGACATGCATGGAAAGTGAATATAACATGTAAACCAGATATTAATTTAAGGAGGCTCATGAAATGAAAAAAATGTTGATATGCGCGCTTTTGGTTTCCGTGATCGCTTCCGCGTCTCTGGCTACCGCCCTTCCTTCCGGCAAAAGCAAGTGGGGTATTGCCGCCGTAGGGGCAGCACTTTCAAACTATGCCAATGTAAGTGATTTTGGATTGTCTATGGTCGGTTTGGCGGTCAGTTATGGCGTTACTGACAGATTTGACGTGTCACTGACCTGCGCACCCTTTTCGCCAACCGGAGGAGGTTCTATGGGTGGTGTGACCGGAGGAGGCACTAGCTGGGCAGCGAGATTACAATACAATTGGATAAATGAGTTCACTGATGGTCGCCCGTTCTCTCTGGCCAACTATATAGATGTATCACAACTTGCTGGAATGGCTAGTTTCACAACGCTTGGCATGAGCACTGGCGCCATAGCAACGGGATACAGCTTGGGTATAAAAGTAAGCAAACTGATTTATATCGTTATGCCGTATCTTGGGATATCTTATACAACCGCTTCCACTTCAATTGATAATGCCGCACTGGCTGCGGCTTTCCCTCCGAATCAGACCTCTTATGATTTATCCCTTGGTCTGTTGATACCATTCTCCATGAGAAGCGGATTGGTCCTTGAATATTTAGCCTCTAATGTTTCTGATTCTGCAGGGAACAACTATATGAGTCCCACCGTTTCAGCGGCATTTGGTTATAATTTAAACCCGGATCCCGATGTAGGACTACACTAACTGAAGAAGGAAAAATCAACCCTTCAAAAAGGCGACAATGATCATTGTCGCCTTTTTACTTCAATAGTTTGTTTTCCATCCACCTCATCCACTGCCTCAGCCAAAACGTCTCGGGAAGGATATTCTTTACCATGATAGTATGCATGCCCGCCAGATTACCGCCCCAGATATCCATAAAGAGCTGGTCGCCTATCATGGCGCTTTCTTTGGGAGTGCCCCCCAGCTTCTTTAAGGCGTAGGCATAGGCAAAAGGCATGGGTTTTCCGGCAAGAGCCCTGCCTTCTATTCCAAGGGCATCGGCCACTTTTTTTATCCGCTTTGGACGGATGCTGTTAGATAAGAGAAATATCTTAAAATCCTTTTTAAGCAGTTTGAACAGTTTGTCCAGTTCGGGCGATATTTGATGGGTCTTTCTGGGAATCAGTGTATCATCTATATCAAAAATTAGATATTTAATGCCTTCTTTTTTCAAACAATCAAAATCTATCCGGTAGATGGAATCGGCGCGGTCCTTAGGATGCAACATATTCGTATTCTAGCTCGTGGTTATGTAAAACCTCTTTAAAATCGTCAAAAAAGGAGGGGCATACCATACAGTGCATGGTGCCAAATTCTCCCGAAGGCGGTTCCGGGGTCCTTACAGCCACCATGTGCTCGAAAGCGTCAAAGAACTGGCTGTAAAAACCTATCTTCTCCTTTTTTATCCTGACAAAAAAATTATACTGGTTCATAATTTTTCTATATAGAATAAATTAACAGTTATCGAATCATTTTGCAAGATGGAATTTATTTCTTCATATTTTGGGCGCAGGGCCGAGGTCAGCGTAGGATCGATCCCCGCCGCTTCATCAAGCAGGTTGTCAACCTTGCGGTTGTGGTAATAGGTCAGATTGGCAGATCCTCCGGTGTGAAAAAGCGGGTTCAAAAGATCGATGGTGGTGGGCTGTCTTTCCGGCTGCGGCTTGCAGACATCGCAGGGCCTGTAGCCCGAAACAACAGCGCCTTCGTATGAATAAAGGAACTGCTGCCTGTCAGCCGGCGGCAGTTCCGGGCAGGTAACGGCGTGAAACACCTTCATAAGTTTGTCGCCTATATAGATGGCGTCCAGCGCCGAGGCCTTGTAGCCCATCAGGAACAGGTGATGGCGGCCGGATTCAAGCTCGCTGGCCCAATACTCCTGGTCGGCGTAGTCAACTTCTTTAAGGCGGACCTTAACCCCTATATCCGCCAGGTCCTCTTTTATCCTTTGGGCCATTTTGCGGGTCTTTACGCCGTCGGTGTGCAAAAGCGAGATGTTCTTGATGCGGCTATCGCTCATGGAAAAACCCGCTTCCTTCATAAGCTGTTTGGCTTTCTTGATATCGCGGGGATAGCCTGCCAGGACCTCATCGTATCCCAGCATACCCGGAGGGATGATGCCGGTCGGGGCAACTTCTGCGCTGGCGATCTCTGTGGCAATGTATTCGCGGTTAATGGCATAGTTAAAGGCCTGCCTTACCTCTCGCACCTCAAAGATGTCCTTATGGGTGTTAAAACCCATGAAGAACACGCCATCATATTCAGCCGCAAACGCAGTAGTAGAAAGTCCAAACAACAATATCCCAAATATTAATAAATACCTCAGGCATACCTTAATTGTTAATTGGACATTGTTAATTGTTAATTTTTTCAAATGCGTCTCCTCCATGTATATCGTAGGCCACTATGGCCGGGAAATCAAAGACATCGAGCTTCAACACCGCTTCGGGCCCCAGGTCGCCATATTCGAATACTTCAGCTTTTTTGACCGTCCTGGCCAAAAGTGCCGCGGCACCGCCCGTGGCCACAAAATAGACCGCTTTGTGCTTTTTGTGGAGCTTTTTGACCTCCGTACTCCGTGGTCCCTTACCGATACTGGCCGCCAGACCCTTACCCAACAACTCGTTCATGAACGGATCCATTCTGGATGCAGTGGTGGGCCCGATCGAGCCGATCAGTCTGCCATTCTTCCCTGGTGTGGGCCCGGCATAAAAGATGACCTGACCCTTTGGATCGAACGGTATTCCGCGCAAATGCGCCGCGTCCCTGGCCGTATACATTATACCAGACAGCAGCACCCTGTCTCCAGCCTTGAGGCCGGCAATATCTTTGCCCTCTAGCGGCATATTAAGCTTTTTGGGGTCCATTAAATGACCGCCTCCTTGTAACGGTGCGCGTGGCACTGCATGTTGACCGCCACCGGGAGGCTGGCAATGTGGCAGGGAGCCGTCTCAATGTGGACAGCCAGCGCGGTGGTCAAACCTCCCAGTCCCATAGGGCCGGCACCGCTGGCATTTATTCGCTTAAGGATATCCTTTTCCAATTCGGCAATGTCGTGATTGCTGTTGCGTCTGTTGACCTGCCGCACAAGGGCCTTTTTTGCCAGAAGCCCCACCGTATCAAATGTTCCGCCAATGCCCACCCCTACTATCCCCGGCGCGCAGGCTTTGGGCGCGGCTTTTACGGCATGGTCCACCACATATTTAATGATGTCATCTTTTGAGGCCGTGGGAAGAATCATGGCCATGGCGCTGGCATTCTCACCGCCCCCGCCTTTTGGCAATACCGCGATCTTTATCTTATCACCCGGCACGATGTCCAGATGAACCGAGGCGGGAGTGTTGTCATTGGTGTTTTTTCTGAGAAGAGGATCGTTCACAATGGACTTTCTCAGGTCCTTATAGCCCAGAGACACGCCTTCGTTTATGGCTTCGTGGATATCTCCGCCCGCGAGATGAACGTCCTGCCCGATCTCGATGAAGACCACGGCATATCCGGTGTCCTGGCAAATGGGAAGCTTTTCTTTTTTGGCTATCTCAGCGTTTTTTAGAAGTTCGCGGATTATCTCGCGGCCGTCAGGCGATGTTTCGCGCGCCAGGGCCTCGTTTAAGGCATCAAGGACATCTTGCGGAAGGTCATAGCTGGCTTTTATGCAAAGGTCGGCAACGGTCTCGGTTATCTTTTTTACATCGATTTCTCGCACACATTCCTCACAGCCTCGGCCGCATTGTGCAAAAGTTTGATCTCTTTGTCATCAAGGTCTATCTCTACTATCTCTTCAACCCCGCCCCTGCCTATCCTGGCCGGCACGCCCAGGAACACGTCGCTCAGGCCATATTGTCCGTCCAGGTAAGCGGCCACGCCCATTATCTGATGGGCATCCTTTAGGATGGCCTCCACCATTTTGGCGGCGGAAGATCCCGGCGCGTAATAAGCGGAACCTGTCTTTAGGTGTTTAACTATCTCAGCCCCGCCCTGCTTGGTCTTTTCAACTATGTTGTTTATCTGTTCTTCGGTAAGCATTTCGGTAATGGGTTTGCCTTTGGCAGTTGAAAACCTTGGGATGGGTACCATTAAATCACCGTGCGAGCCAAGGACCTCGGCGTAAACGTCCTTGATGGACATATTGAGCATTTTGGCTATTTGGTACTGCATGCGTCCGGCATCCAGAATCGGCGCCATGCCCATGACTTTTTTGTGAGGAAACCCCGACTTTTTCCAGGCTCTGTGGGTCATGACATCCAGAGGGTTGGAAACCACGATAATTATGGAATTGGGGGCGTATTTTTTGACATTATCGATGACCGTATCCATGATCTGGGAGTTTTTAGCGACCAGGTCATCGCGCGACATGCCGGGTTTTCTGGCCAGCCCGGCGGTAATTACGACAACTTCAGAGTCTTTGATATCTTTGTAGTCGTTGGTGCCGTGGATATTAGCATGGAAACCCTCAACAGCCCCGGCCTGCATCATGTCCAGGGCCTTGCCCTGAGGAATACCTTCAACAACATCAAGAAGGACAATGCTCCCAAGTTCTTTTTGGGCAATTTTGTAAGCGCAGTGGGCGCCAACATTGCCGGCGCCAATGATAGCAATCTTATGCTGTGTTGTCATGGTTCAATTATACCAGAAAACAGGTTCAAACGTCTTGAAATTCTTCTGACAATCTGACCCAATTTTGAGTAATTTTGTTGTAATGATCTAATGCTTCCCTGCTTAATTTCGCAAATGCGGCCCTGATCATGTCTTGATAGATACAGAATAAGATCGGCCTCAAAATGTCCAGATACTTGTCAGATCCCATGCCAGAGGAATAAAGACTGCCATCGATGAGCATTTTTCCGATCTCTGCGGCCGCGTGTGCCGCTCTTCTGCCTCTTTCAACGTTAAGCGAGTCGTTTGGATCACGCCTGTATTTTAGGGTGGAGATCGATATTGCCTCACGGGCATAGAGAGAAAACTCATCAAGGGTTGTCGGAACATCTATTACCGGAAATTTCCCACCCCAGAAAAAGGCCATATCTGCCTTTGTCTCATCTATAATGATCCTCCGCAATCCTTCCAGGAATTTCAACTGGCGGCTGCTGGTCCTGACATTCTGGAGACAGGCAAAAGTGTTCCGATAGTCTTTCAACTCTTCCGGATGGTATTTAAAAGTATTGAAAGGGAACATGGCGCAGGTCAACGGCCTCATCAAATAGACCTCGCAGCGGTTCATGTCATCAAGGAAATGGCATGGATCATGCAATAAGCTCAACGAAATGATGAGATTGCGCCTGTCCCGGACTTTCACATCGGTCAAATTCAGATCGCCATCTCTTTGCCAGATCAAGGCCGGGGGTTCGTTCTTTAGGCTTGATATCCTCAAGAAGTCTCCTACGCTGACATTTGGTTTGGTGCTTGGATGAGAACAGCAGCTGTTCCCCAAACAGAACCTGGAGGGATCGCAAACAAAGATGGAAGTCGGCCACGCCAAGATAGTGGTCGGCTTAGGCCTTGCTTTCCCCGGATTTTTCTTCTTGCCAAAACTGGCGCCAAAAACTCTCATGACCACATTTATATCGTGGCCATTTCCGGCAAATTTCACAAAATCTATGCTGGGCCAGAATCGGCCAGGGCGGCAAAATCTTCAATTGAAAGCTGTTCGGGGGTATAATATTGTTTAAGAAATTCGATAGCCTTTGCGTTTCGAGGGAAAATTTTCAATATACCACAAGCAACTTGAATCGCTTCAGATTTATCGCCTTTTTTTTCAAATATATACGCCTTGAGCATTAATGCCCTTGGGGACAATGGGCCGCCAACTCGTCTTCTTATCTCATTGGCGTTATCCACTTCTGCCAATGCATAAGTTAAATGATCTTCTCCCACTTTTGACATTTCATAAAAACAATAAGCACGGCAAACAAGTAAATTCGCTAAAATTTCTTGAGATTCATTGCCCCCTCTTTTTAAAGAGGCTTTCATTTGACCACTGATAGCTAAAGCTTCTTCATACTTTTTCAACTTTCGCAAAACCTCAACGCGGGACCCAATAATCAAAGGGTCTTCTCCAAACGAAGAATTATCAATAAACCTCAAACATTCATCATACCTCCCCACATGGTAACAAATGCGAATGTAAAGGACTGCGAAATATTTTGATTCCTCCGCATTGAAACCCACATATGCCATGCTTTTAAATATTTGTTGGGGGTATTTAGAGGCAAAAAGCCCCACAGTTTCAGAGATTCGCAAGTTATTTTCTTCAGATAGATTTTCTCTTAACAATTGTATCCAAATTTTTAATGCTGAATTAATATTTGGCTCTTTACCGCTTTCAGCATGAATATTCGCCGCCTCCATCATTGTTCTTTTTACCCTGTCAACCTCATCTTCCGAGATTTTCTCTCTGATCAGTGCGATCCATATCTTGATGGCAGAATCTATGTCGGTGCGTCTTAACTTATTCGCTACCTCCATCATTGTTTTTTTTACCCTATCAACCTCATCTTCCAAGATTTTCTCTCTGATCAGTGCGATCCATATCTTGATGGCAGAATCTATGTCGATAAAATTATCAGCACTACTCAATCTTTTTGCCACATCCATCATTGTTCTTATTGTTCTTCTAAATTGATATTCTGAAACATTTTCTCTTATAAGCGCAACCCAAATCCTAATAGCAGTATCTATATCTATTAATTCCCCAACATTACTCAACCTATTTGCCACATCCATCATTATTCGAACGGTTTTATCGGTTTGTTGCTCAGAAACATTCCTATTAATCAAGAATATCCAAATTCTAATAGCTGCGTCAATATCTCCATCTTTTTCATTAAATCTTCTGGCACACGACATAATAGAAGGTACAAACTCCATATGCCTATCCCTTGGATAGGCAGCCAGAACTCTATCGTCAAAAATCTTCAAGATCAAATCCACATCTCGCGGAGCTGCTCTTTGAAGCCGATCTTTCCACTCTTGTAAGCTTATTGGGCTTCTAGTAGCGGGGTTAGTTGATGGTGCTAACGTCTGAATTTCCTTATAGGCAACTCCCTCAATAACCGGAAGAGCTTCTTTCTTATAAATAAGACATTCTACGAGGTTTCGTATTCCATCTTCTGCAGCCTCAAATACTTCCTCAGAAAACACTATCACTGCAATATTCCTCTCAATCATGGCTTGGGCAATTCCTAGCTTGTCACCGATTAGTCTTTCCTGACCAGCATGGCTTAATGCTAAGGATACTCCGCCGCTTCTTCTTGCAATAAGACTTACAGGACCTTCCAGGGTCATTTCAATTAGGGGGGTAAGAAACTTTCTTGTAAACTCAGGAGTTCTCAGGAGTTCTTCTTTAAGGTGTGCACGACATCCTCCCAACCTTTTTATGCCTTGAAAATACTTTGCTATTGCTTGAATTGCCATACATATTTATCGCGAGAACATTATGAGGATTTCAGTTTTAGAAAAAATTCGAGAGCGCGGCAAAATCTTCAATACTCAGCTGTTCGGGGCGTTTGTTGAGGTCTACTCCGGCATTCTCCAGCTTAAAGTCCTTAAGGGAATTGCGCAGTTTTTTGCGGCGCTGTTGAAAGGCCTTGTGGACGATATCAAAGAACAGTTTTTCGTCTTTCACTTTATATCTGGGCGTTTTATGGGGACTCAAAACCACGATCGCCGAGCTCACCTCTGGCCAGGGGATAAAAGATGATTTTGAGACCAGCGAGAAAAGCTCGACTTCGGCATGGAACTGAACGAAAACAGAAAATGAGCCATATTGCTTGGAACCGGGATTGGCCGCCATTCGCTGGGCGACTTCTTTCTGGAGCATTAAAACAGCGATCTCCGGTTTATCTTGCAGTCCAAAGATCTTTTCCACGATCGGCGCCGTTATGTAATAAGGCAGGTTGCCAATGATCTTGGTAAAGACGCGCCGCGGCGCGTCTTTCCATTTAAGGAAATCCGCTTTCACCAATTCGACATTATCAAAATCTTTCAAAACCTGCCTGGATATATCGATCATGTCCTGGTCAACGTCCACAGAAACAACTTTTTTGGCCCTTTTGGCCAGTTCCGCGGTCAGAATGCCCAAACCAGTCCCGATCTCCAATACAACATCATCCTTGTTCAACTCCGCGGCCTCAATGATCCTCTCCAAAACCATCGGGTCTACCAAAAAATGCTGCCCAAGACGTTTCTTTGGAAATAAATTATACGACGCCAATAATTCTTTGGTAATTTTTGAAAGCGAAGACACCCCTCACCCCCGTCCCCTCTCCATCAATGATGGAGAGGGGTGCCGAGCATGTGCGAGGCGGGGTGAGGTGGCGAAATGGCTCGCTACTTTGATCGCCTGTATCAGGCTGTCAGGTTTAGCCCAACCCTTGCCCGCGATGTCAAAGCCGGTCCCATGGTCAACCGAGGTGCGAATGATCGGCAGTCCGACAGTAACATTGACCGAGCGGTTAAAGGACATGAGCTTGAGCGGGATAAGCCCCTGGTCATGGTACATGGCCACCACGATATCGAACTTACCCAGTCTTTCAAGGTGGAAGATGGAGTCCGGCGGCAGGGGCCCAGTTACGCTTATGCCGGCTTTTTTTGCCTCGGCAACGGCCGGCTGGATTATCTTGATCTCTTCGTCACCAAAAAGCCCATGCTCTCCGGCATGCGGGTTAAGGCCCGCCACGCCGATCCTGGGTTTTTTCTTGCGCAACCTGTACAAGGTTTGGTGCGCAAGCTTGATCGCATTAATTATCTTTTCTTTTTTCAGGGCTTTTGGGACATCCTTTAAGGCAAGGTGGGTGGTGACTAAAATGACCCAGAGGGTGTCGGAGACGAACATCATGGCGTAATTTTTGCTCTTGGTGCGGGCGCCCAGTATCTCGGTGTGCCCCTGGTATTTGTAGCCGGCCTTGCGGATGGCCTCTTTATTGATGGGGCCGGTGGCAATGGCATCGATCTTTTTGGCCAAAGCCAGGTCAATGGCCATTTCGATATATTCAACCGAAGCTTTGCCCGCTTCTTTTGAGACTTTGCCGATGGCAAGCTTTTTCTGGTCGACATTGGCAAGGTCAAGCACGTCAATGGCCTTGCGGGCGAATTTCGCGTCTTCTATCTTTTGGATGGGATTGAAAGAAACGCCGCTGATCTTAGCGGCTTTTGCCCCGCGCTTTAAAGATGCCAGGTCGCCAATGACGACACAGCGGGCCAAAGAGAGGACTTCTCCTGAAATGAGGGCTTTAGCGCAGATCTCCGGCCCAATGCCCGCCGGATCTCCCATGGTGATGCCGATGATAGGAAGTTTGTTCATATTGTTATTTTATCAAATAAAATAGGAAAAATGAAATTCTCACTTGAAATTAACGATATATATATTAGGAAGAGATATTATTTATGGGCATCAAAATATCAAATAATCCATACTGGAAGTCTATTGGTGCAGACGGAAAGATTTATAAGGCTGAAATTGAAGATTTTACATCGCGAAACACGGGATTACCTCCGCAAACATCTGATGCGGCGAAGGTATATTTACAACTTTTATTGGGCAATGATCAATTTGTTCCCATAGAAAAGGTCGATCTCGATCTGCTTGAAAAAGTTATTCCCCTAACAGGGAAATTAAGGCTTTCATATCTTAACCCTTTATTTGTTTCCAAAATGGGACGCGATGACCACGGAGCCATAATTAACGCCAAAGGATCACGATAGATGAGTGGGGGAAATAATTAATGAGCGATTTTGATGGAATAAGGTCAGATTTGGGGATCTGGTTAAAGTCGGAATGCCCTAATATTCAAAGCCCTCAGGGAAACGAAAAATCTCATCCCACTATTCTCAAGGACCTGCAAAAGCAAGTTGATAAAACGCGGTTAAAAAAGCATGTAATGGAACTGGCCGCTATTGGAGAGAGAGCAACATATTCCATAGATACCGCTAAAATTGACCAGGCCCGCGATTATATCATGCACACTCTCTTTAAATCGGGATATCCCAGAAGGGCTGTATGCCTGCAAAAATTTAACTTAGAAAGGATTGGGTCTCATTCTCCTATTGTTGGCTCAAACATTATATTAAGAATTCCCGGCAAAAAACTTCCCGAGAAAAGAGTCATTTTGGGAGCCCACTATGATTGCGTCCATGGCCCTGGCGCTAATGATAACGCAACCGGGGTTGCGGCTTTGCTCGAGACAGCCCGGATACTGGCTAAACATACTTTTGACTATACGATTGAATTTGTGTTTTTTACAGGTGAAGAGCTTGATTATGTGGGCAGCAAATTCTACATTAAGCAGCTTAGTGACGCTGACAAAAAAAACATCGTTGGGGTTTTCATCGCAGATATGCTGGGAAATAACCAACTACCTGGAGAATCAGCTGAAGAGGAGGACTTGGACCTATATTTTAATTCAGCAGACTCAAAAGCGCTCGCATGCAGTGCCAAACATACAATAGAATCCAATCTTGCCGGGGTAGACATAGTAATTTCTAATCCCCTTATCCGTTTATTGGAATTGATGGGAGGAAACAGCGACAACAAAGAATTCGAAAGTATTGGAATCCCGGCAGTTTTATTTATTGAGGACAGTAACTTTGGGCTCGATAAAAACCCTTACATGAACTCGTCTAATGATATTCCC
>JAHJBW010000107.1 GCA_018813405.1 Candidatus Margulisiibacteriota bacterium
ACAAGCTCCTGTTGCCCCTGCTGTATTGGCATCTCTTGTAGCAACAATTGGTGGTGTTGTTTCTTGGCTTGGCCTAATCGGAATAAAAGTTTATCCAATTTGGAACATAACCAATATTTTATATGGCATATTGTTTTCAATAGCTATTTTTAGATACCGCCTCATGGATATCTCTTTCATCATCAAAAAGACAACTGCCTACTCACTGGTAACGGCAAGTATCACCGCGGCCTATGTTATCCTCATCCTTTTTATCGAGCGCTTTTTCCGCGTCACTCTCGGCTATCAATACCTTTTTACCGCCATTATCGCGGCCCTCTTTATAGTCGTTACCTTCGAGCCTCTGCGCTCGCGCCTGCAGGCTGTGGTCGACAGGATATTTTTCAGAAAGGCCTATGAATACCAGAAAGTCATCAAGGAAGTTACCAAGCTTGTTTCTTCGGTCATTGACCTGCGCACGCTCTTCCGCCTGATAGACCGCACCATTGTCAGGGTCATGTGCATCAAGACCGCCGCCGTGCTTTTGCTGGAAGAAAGAGAAAGCCACTACATAGTGGAAAAGACCAACGGCCTGCCCTACACGGTGATGGGCATTAAAATAGCCCTGGATAATCCGCTTATCTTATTCCTGAAAGAATTCCGCGATGCCGCCGTTGTTGACGAGCTTCGGGCAAAATTGGATAGCGGCTCGGTGGAAGACAACGAAAAAGAACGCCTGAAGCAGGTTGTCTTTGAAATGGAAAAGCTCAACGCTATCATCGTCATACCCTCGTTCTTAAAACAACAGCTGGTTGGCATCCTGGCCCTGGGCGAAAAGCTTTCGGGCGAACTTTATTCCCCCGACGACATTGAACTGCTTTTGACCCTGGCGCAGGAAGCCGCCATTGCCATAGAGAACGCCAAACTCTACCGCGACATAAGCGAAACCCGCGATTATTTGAACAACCTGGTCGAAGGATCCGATGACGCCATTATTACCCTGGACCTGCTGGGGACCGTGCTTACCTGGAACCAGGGCGCCGGCAAGATATTTGGATACGAGCGCGACGAAGTGGCAGGGAGGCATCCGCCCTTTTTCGGAGAAGATGAAGTTAAGACCTTTGTGGATGCCGTCATTTCCAAAAAAGAGGTCAAGTCCGTCCGCCTGGTAAAAAAGTCCAGGGATGGCAAGGAAATTCCCCTGATCATGACCCTTTCTCCCATCGAGAACAGCGAAGGCCATACCATCGCTTTTTCCTGCATTTTGAAGGACATTACCGAGCTGGAAAAAGTTGAAAGCATGAAGAACGAGTTCTTCAGCGTAGTGTCCCACGAGCTCAGGACACCGCTTACGCCACTGCTTGATTACATAGAGCTTTTCCGCGAGGGCATGCTGGGGGACCTTTCCGACAAGCAAAAACTTGTGCTTGAAAAACTGAGGAACCTGGGCAGGAGGGAGCTTAACCTGGTCAACAGCATACTTGATTTTTCCAGGCTCGAGCGCGGAAGTTTCAAGATATTAAGGACCCCCGTCAATATAAAAGTCTTCGTCAAAGAGATCATTGACTCTCTGTCGCCTGCCGCTTCGGCCAGGTCGCAAACTATTGAAGAGGATATCTCAGACAAAATGCCGGTAATAATGGTGGAAGAAAACCTGGTATCCCGCCTGCTGGCGCAGATATTTGACAACGCCATAAAATTTACCCCGCGCGGCGGGACCATACAATGCAAGGCTTTTCCCAGGCCCGGCGGTGTAGATATTGAAATAAGCGACAACGGTATTGGCGTCGCTGCCGATAAACTGGAAAAGATTTTCGACAAGTTCTATCAGGTAGACAGCTCCCATACCCGCGAAGTCGGCGGCATGGGGCTGGGGCTGGCCATCTGCAAACAAATAGTACTGGCCCACGGCGGTACTATCCATGCCGAAAGCAAAGGCGTTGGCAAAGGCCTCACTATCAAGGTTTTTCTGCCGCTTGAATAGCCCCCTTTCCATTGACAAATCCCCCTTTTTCTTACTATAATAGTGAGTTTGTGTCTCTTGAAAGGAGCTATATACATGGCAAAGATCAGGGAAATCAAAGGAAGACAGATACTGGACTCGCGGGGGAATCCGACGGTGGAGGTTGATGTTATACTGGACAGCGGTGTAGTGGGCAGGGCGGCTGTGCCGTCAGGGGCCTCTACCGGCAGTAAAGAAGCCCTGGAGCTGAGGGACGGCGATAAAAGCAAATACCTTGGCAAGGGCGTGCTTAAGGCGGTGGCCAACGTTTCAGCCCTCGCGAAAGAGTTGGTTGGAAAAGAAGTTGCCGATCAGGCCGGGCTGGACAAGCTAATGATCAAGCTTGACGGTACCGAGAACAAAAGCAAATACGGCGCCAACGCCATTCTGGGCATCTCGCTCGCCATAGCCAGGGCGGCCGCGCTTTCAAA
>JAHJBW010000108.1 GCA_018813405.1 Candidatus Margulisiibacteriota bacterium
AATGTTGATTTAATTGATCTTACTGGCAGAAAGGGCAAGTTTGTTGATATTATTTTAAGAGAAGGCAAAGTGGTCTATGACAAAAGATCGGGCTAAAGAATATTGTGAAGCAGAATTTGAGAACATTGACGCGACCTTGGCCGAACTTGCTTTGATCTACCAAGCAGACAAAAATGGCTATTCTACTGGAGAACTTGCCGCTATGTCAACCTTTGTCCACAACTTTTACAACGGCATCGAAAATATTCTCAAGAGATTGCTGATATTGAAAAACAGGAAAGTCAAAGAGGGCGCCAGCTGGCATAAAGATTTACTTACCGAATCTCTTGAGCTGGATATTATCTCATCAGACCTTTGTAATATCTTGGCCAAATATCTTTCTTTCAGACATTTTTTTATTCATGGGTATGGCTTTACTCTCAAATGGGAAGCGCTTCAGCCCTTGGTTGCAAATATTGAAAATACCTTGAAGGATTTTAGAAAAGCTGTCAGCACGCATATATATTAGATTGAGTTGGACCCTGCCAAAAAGCTTGCAATCGCCTTCGTCTGCTCTTCAACCTCGATCAAGAAAGAATCGTGCCCAAAATCCGCGTCGATCACGCGATAAGACACATTTGCGGAGTTATCTTTAAGCGCGTCCACGATCTCCAAGGCCTGATACTCCGGGAACAGCCAGTCAGAGTTGAAATGGATCACCAAAAACCTGCTTTTGCATTTGGCCAGGGCATCCTTAAGTGAACCATTGCCCTCGACCGATAGATCGAACCGGTCAATGGCCTTGGTAATATACAGATAGCTGTGAGCGTCAAAACGCTCAATGAACGCCAGCCCCTGATGCTGGAGATAGCTTTCCACCTCAAACTGCGGGTCGCCGAACTTGGTGGTAAAGGATTTTTCGCCTTTTTCCTTGCGCCCGAATTTGCGCCTCATGGCCTCATCGCTCAAATAAGTGATGTGCCCGATCATGCGCGCAATAGCTAATCCATCGTTGGGCGGGGTTTTGGGATCGGCAAGTATCGCCCGCCGCCCTACTTCATTGAAGGCAATGTTCTGCGCGGAAACTCGAGCGGAAGTAGCTATCGGGATGACATTCCTCACCCGGTCGGGATAGCTTCCCGCCAGTTGCAAAGCTAACATTCCGCCCATTGACCCGCCGGTCGTGGCCAAAAGAGAATGGATCCCCATATGGTCAAGCAACGGTATTTGGCAATTCACCATGTCTTTGATAGTGATCAGCGGGAAGTCTTGGCCGTAGGGTTTGCCGGTACCGGGATTGATGGAAGAAGGCCCGGTGGTGCCGGAACAGCCGCCCAGCACATTGGCGCAAATTACAAAATACTTGCTGGCATCAAATGCTTTTCCTTCGCCGATCAGCCCGTCCCACCAGCCGGACTTTTTCTCGTCCGCCGAATGCTTGCCCGCGGCATGGGCATCGCCCGAAAGCGCGTGGAACACCAGTATAGCGTTGCTTTTGTCCGCGTTCAGCGTTCCGTAGGTTTCATACGCAACCTTGACCGGACCAAGCTTCTCGCCGCTCTCCAGTATCAACTCTGCAAATTCTATATATTCTGTCTTTACGAAGTCCATATCCGTCCTTTGAAGGCGGGGTCACGTGACCCCGCCTTCATAAATTAAACTTGCTTCAATGCCCCCTCGATATCCGCTATTATATCATCCGCGTTCTCTATGCCAATGGACAATCTAATAAAATCAGGAGTAACGCCTGTGGCCTTTTGCTCCGCTTCGGTCAGCTGCGAATGCGTGGTCGAGGCCGGATGAATGACCAGCGTCTTGGCATCTCCGATATTGGCCAGATGAGAAAGGAGTTTCACGCTGTCAATGAACTTTTTACCTGCTTCAAGTCCGCCTTTAATGCCAAACCCGATTATCGCGCCAGCCCCCTTCTTTAAGTATTTATCCGCCAGCTTCTTTTCGGGGCTGGAAGATAGACCAGGATAGTTCACCCAGGATACTTTGGGGTGTTTTTCCAGGAATTGCGCCACTTTGAGCGCGTTTTGGCTATGCCGCTCCATTCTCAAATGCAAGGTCTCAAGGCCCTGAATGAAGAGGAAGGAGTTGAACGGAGAAAGCGCTGGTCCCAGGTCGCGAAGCAAGGACACCCGCGCTTTAATTATGTAAGCCAGGTTGCCAAAGGCCTTGACGAACTCCAGGCCGTGATAGCTGGCGTCAGCATCAGTGATCAGCGGGAACTTGCCCGTTTCCCAATTGAACCTTCCCGAATCCACGATGAGCCCGCCAAGCGAAGTGCCGTGCCCGCCAATGAACTTGGTGGCAGAATAGACCACGATATCTACACCGTGCTCGATGGGTTTGAGCAAATAAGGGGTTACTGTGTTGTCGAGGATAAAAGGCACGCCCGCGTCATGCGCGATCTTGGCCACTTTTTCGAGGTCCGTGACATTGAGCTTGGGATTGCCAATGCTTTCGGCATAAACAGCTTTGGTCTTGCTGGTAATGGCCTTTTTGAAATTCTCCGGGTTTGAGGAATCCACAAAGTTCACCTTGATGCCGAACTTTTTAAAGGTGTTGCTGAATAATGTGAACGTTCCGCCATATAAGTTATCCGCCGAAACGATCTCGTCGCCATTTTGCGCAATGTTCAAAAGGGCAAGAGTAATGGCCGACTGGCCAGAAGCCACGGCTAACGCCCCCACTGCGCCATCCAACGCCGCTATTCGCTTTTCAAAAACGTCTGTGGTCGGGTTCATCAGGCGCGTGTAGATATTGCCAAACTCCTTCAATCCAAAGAGATTGGCCGCGTGCTCGGCATCTTTGAACACATAGGATGTGGTCTGGAAGATGGGCACCGCCCTTGAACCAGTCGTAGGGTCCGGTTCCTGTCCCGCGTGCAGTAAATTTGTCTCGTCCGTATAATTTTTCATGTTTAATTCCTCCTAATTATTTATTCTTGGAAAAGGGGCGTGCTCAAATATCTCTCGGCCGTGTCAGGCAAAATAACCACTATTAGTTTGTCTTTGTTCTCTGGCCTGTCGGCCATGATGCGAGCGGCCGCCAGGGCCGCACCACTGGAAATTCCCACCAGCACTCCGTCCGATTTGGCCACCTGCCGCGAAGCCGCGATCGCTTCATCGTTAGAAACCTTAATAACCTCATCATACACTTTGGTGTTCAGGACCTTGGGCACAAATCCCGCACCGATACCTTGTATCTTGTGAGGGCCGGGACTGCCGCCCGAAAGCACCGGACTGTCCGTCGGCTCTACCGCCACCACTTTAATAGAAGGTTTTTTCTTTTTTAAAACCTCACCCACACCGGTCAATGTCCCACCGGTCCCGATCCCGGCCACAAAGATGTCGACCTTGCCGTC
>JAHJBW010000109.1 GCA_018813405.1 Candidatus Margulisiibacteriota bacterium
ATAAAGATTACAAGATCAACATTGTTGACACGCCGGGCCACGCCGACTTTGGGTCCGAAGTGGAACGGGTGCTCAAAATGGTGGACGGGGTTTTGCTTTTAGTGGACGCGCAGGAAGGCCCCATGCCGCAGACCAAGTTCGTGCTTTCAAAATCGCTGAAGCTGGGCCTGCGCCCCATTGTCATCATCAACAAAATAGACAAAAAAGGACAAAGGGCCCACAAGGTCATCGACCAGGTGTTCGACCTTTTCGTCAAACTGGACGCCACCGACGAACAGCTCGATTTTCCCATAGTCTATACTATTTCGCGCGAAGGCCTGGCCAAGTATGAGATGGAGGACAAGGGCAAAGACCTGGGACCATTGTTTGATACCATCCTTAAACATGTCGCGCCCTACCCCGACAAAAGTTCCGAACCCCTTCAAATGCAGGTCACCAATCTGGCGTACAACGATTATGTCGGCAGGATAGCCATAGGCCGGGTTGGCAGCGGCAGGCTTTTAAAGAACTCTGGCATTGTGCTGTGCAAAAGGGACGGGTCCATAGGGCCGGCAAAGATAACAAAACTCTCCATCTTCGAAGGCCTGAAAGAGGTCGAGGTTGACGAAGCCCAGTGCGGCGACCTGGTGGCAGTAGCCGGTATTCCCGAGATCACCATCGGCGAGACCATTTCGTCGGCACAAGACCCAAAACCCCTGCCTCTTTTAAAGATCGACGAGCCGACCCTGACCATGGAATTTATCGTCAACGACTCGCCTTTTGCCGGCCGCGAGGGCAAGTATGTTACCAGCCGGCACCTTAAAGAAAGGCTGGAGCGCGAATTGCAGACCGATGTTGGCCTGAAGCTAGAGCCCATGGGCAACAACATTGAAGGCTTTAAAGTGTCCGGCCGGGGGGAACTGCACCTTTCGATATTGCTGGAAAAGATGAGAAGGCAGGGGTACGAGGTACAGGTTTCCCAGCCCAAGGTCATATTCAAGACCATCAACCACGAAAAGATGGAACCCATCGAGCAGGCCGTCATAGCAGTTCCCGACGAGTTTGCCGGAACGGTGATAGAGATGATGGGCAGGCGGCGCGGAGAAATGCTGGACATGATGAGCAAGAACGGCGTGACCAACCTGGTCTTTAACGTTCCAACCCGCGGCCTGCTGGGATTTCGCGCCGAGTTCATAATGAACACCAAGGGTGAAGGCATTTTAAACCACGCCTTCCACAAGTACGAACGGTACAAAGGCGATATCGAAAAAAGAAAGAACGGCGTTCTGATATCGATGGTGACAGGGAAGTCTGCTTCTTATGGTCTCAACAGCCTGCAGGAGCGCGCTCGGCTCTTCATTGGTCCCGGAGTAGCCGTTTATGAAGGAATGATCGTGGGCGAGAATTCGCGCACCAGCGATATGGTAGTTAACCCCTGCAAAGAAAAGAAGCAGACCAATATAAGAGCTTCGGGCGCTGACGAGGCTATCCGGCTTACTCCTCCCATTATCTTTAGCCTGGAGCAGGCGCTGGAATTCATTGACAATGATGAGCTGGTGGAGATAACCCCCAAAAGCATCCGCTTAAGGAAAAAGTTTTTGACAGAAAACGAGCGCTCACGGGCGCAAAAAAATAATTGAGTGAAATTTTTTTCAAAACCTGTCGATATATAAATAGAAGAAGCAAGTCTCTTATTTGGTTAGTAATAAAAGCGAGACCCCCTCGAGCAACTCTCGGGGCAAGCCTGTTCTCGCTTTTTTACTTTTTGGTACCCTGCAACATCAATTATATCAGGTAACATTAAGTAATCCCACTAAACCTCATAAAAAAGGAGTATACTTATAGTATGATACACAAGGAAAATCAGAACAACAGCCCGACATTTTACGGTCTGGGGATAGCGCCGAACATAATCGATATTTTGGACCGCATTAAATTCGTTACCCCCACCCCGATCCAGCAGAAAGCCATTCCAATAGGGATAGAAGGAAAGGATATCATTGGCGTGGCGCAGACCGGCACTGGCAAGACCATGGCCTTTGGCATACCCATGGTCCAGCGCCTGGCGCAAAACCGCAACAGGGGTTTGGTACTGGTCCCCACCCGCGAGCTTGCCATACAGGTTGACGAGCAGATCCAAAAGCTTGGACGTTCGCTCAGAATAAGCACCGCGGTATTGATTGGCGGAGCATCCATGTACCACCAGCTGAAAGCCCTGCGCCAGAACCCGCGCATTATCATTGCCACTCCGGGCAGGTTGAACGACCATCTCCAACAAAGGACAATAAGGCTGGACAACGTAAAAGTGTTGGTGCTCGATGAAGCCGACCGCATGCTTGACATGGGATTTAAACCACAGATCGAAAAGATATTAAAACATGTCCCCGCGGAAAGACAGACCCTGCTTTTCTCTGCCACAATCCCGCAGGAAATAGTTAAAATGGCCGCCAGGCACATGAAACTGCCGGTCAGTGTCGA
>JAHJBW010000110.1 GCA_018813405.1 Candidatus Margulisiibacteriota bacterium
CCCTCCTGCCACGAGGCCAGATACTTTACTTGTTCAGCGGTCAGCTTGTCAATGGTTATGCCCATGGACTTGAGCTTGGCCGTAGCCACAAAATTCTCGATCTCCTGCGGTACATTGTACACCTTGGCCTGGAGTTTGCCAGCGTTTCTTATAGCATATTCGGTGGCCAGGGCCTGGGTGGAAAAACTCATGTCCATTACCGAGGCAGGATGACCTTCGGCCGCGGCCAGATTGATCAGACGGCCTTCGCCCAAAAGATATATACTGCGGCCGCTGGGCATAATGAACTGGTCCACAAAATTGCGCACGTTCTTGCGCTCTTCTTTAGCGGCTTTCCTTAGGCCGGGAATATCGATCTCGCAATCAAAATGTCCGGAGTTGCAAACTAGCGCGCCGTCTTTCATCTTTTCGAAATGTTCGGGCCGCAGGACATGGATATTGCCCGTAAGCGTGCAAAACAGGTCGCCGATCGAGGCCGCCTCTGCCATGTTCATAACGCGGAACCCGTCCATGGCCGCCTCAATGCCTTTGACCGGATCGATCTCGGTAACGATGACGTTGGCGCCCATGCCTTTACAGCGCATGGCAAATCCTTTGCCGCACCAGCCGTAGCCAACTACGACTACGTTCTTGCCCGCGATCAGGAAATCCGTGGCGCGGATAATGCCGTCCACTGTGCTCTGGCCGGTGCCGTAGCGGTTGTCAAAAAGGTTTTTGGTCAGAGCATCGTTTACTGCAAACACCGGAAATTTGAGGGCGCCGTCCTTTTCCATGGCTTTAAGGCGAATGACGCCAGTTGTGGTCTCCTCCATACTGCCTACTATCTGCTTAGCGATCTCGGGATATTTGGAAGAGATCAGGGTTACCAGGTCGCAACCATCGTCCATGGTGGTTACTGGTGAGTGTTCCACGGCCGCCACCAAATGCTTATAATAGGTAGCGTTGTCCTCACCTTTGATGGCATATACAGGTATGCCGTAATCGTAAACTAGCGAGGCGGCTACATCGTCCTGGGTCGAAAGCGGGTTGGAAGCACAAAGCACTATGTCAGCTCCGCCGGCTTTGAGGGTGCGGACCAGGTTGGCGGTTTCGGCGGTCACATGCAGGCAGGCGCTCATTTTTTTGCCTTTTAGGATCTGGTCCCTGGCAAATTTCTCTTTTACTTGAGAAAGTACGGGCATGTCCCTTTCCGCCCATTCAATGCGGAGCTTGCCTTTGGCCGCTAAATTTTTGTCTTTTATATCACAATCAGTCATTTTTGTAACTCCTTCTTTTTCTTTCGTCATTTCTATCATTTTTCTTCTCCCCTTCGTGTAAAAATTGATTATAACATGTTCTTGATACTACGAGCAATCCTGCCCTACATATACAATCCTTGGTCTAAATGAACCGATGATGGATGAAATTGTGTTTTTCCCCTGATTTTGGAATCGATCGCGGCCACGGAAAATGTTGGGGAATTTCCAACCAAAAATTTTCCGCATTTTTTACTATCAAATCATTCCCTTGACCATTCGGGCAATCGAAAGAGAGGCGGTAAGTCCTGGGGATTCTATGCCAACCAGGTTTATGAAACCGGGCATTTCTTCTTTAATGACAAAATCAGCAAACCCCTTCCCTGGCGCCTGCAGTTTTGGTCGGATGCCCGAGGTGTCTGGATAGAGCATGTCGTGTTTTAGCCAGGGAAGAAATTTTAATGCCGACTCATAAAATTTCTGGCTCTTGTTCGGGTCGACATCAAAGTTCATCTCATCCACATAAGTTGTATCAGGCCCCAATCTCACCTCTCCCTGCAAATTGATTGTGGCATGCACCCCCAACCCGTATTTACTGGTAGAAGGTGAAGGATATACAAGGTGGTCAAGCTTTCCCGCCGCCCCCCTGATGGCAAAATAATCACCTTTGCACGGATACAGTTTGTAATTCAAGCCCAGCTTATTGGCTACAATGTCGCTCTTAAGCCCGGCCGAATTTATTACCCTTTCCGCCAGCACCTTTTCGCCGTCCGCGGTCTCGATCAAAAATCCGCCGTTTGTTTTTTGAATATCAACGACCTCGCTGCCAAAAGAGAAAAGCGCGCCCGCGTCCCGCGCCTTATGAAAAAGCGATTTCATATAAGCGTGAACGTCAAAAATGCCGGTAGTGGCCGAATAGAGGGCCATTTTGGCAGATACCGACTCGGAAACATCTGTTGTCAAAGAAATGCCCTGTACTCCATTCTTCCTGGCATTCTCAAAAAGCCTCTCAACAGCCTCAACCTCTCCCTGCTCTGTCGCCACAACCATCTTGCCGCATACCAGATGGGGGAGATCGTTCTCGGACAGGTAGCTTCGCAGAAGAGGATTGCCTTCGACACAGAGTTTTGTCTTCAGAGAGTCTTGAGAATAGTATAGTCCGGCATGGATGACCTCGCTGTTGCGGCTTGAGACCTCCATACCATAGCTTTCGTTCTTTTCAAGCACACATACATCGCCCAGTTCGCGTGCAATGGCCAGCCCTACTGCCCCTGCTCCCACTATCAACACTTCGGTTTTGAGGATGTCATCAGCCATCAATGGATAAGGTCTTTTACCTTTCTTTCTATCTGTAGCAAGGTGTTCCGGTGTATGCCCATCAGCTCGGCGGCGCGCGATTTTCTGCCGCCGGCTTTTTCAAGCGCTCGTTTTATGAAAGCGGCCTCAAAGCGTTTGGAGGCTTCTTTAAAGCTCATATCCGACATGGTAAAGATGTCAGAAACGCTCATGTCAGCCTCATCCAGGCCGACAATCTCCTTGGGAAGCCGCTCAAGGGTTATTTTCCCCTGACGGGTCAAAACCATCATTCTTTCTATCAGGTTTTGGAGTTCCCTGACATTGCCCGGCCAATCGTATTCGACCAGGCGCATAAGGGCTTCGTTATCAAAACCCTCGACCGACCTGCCGAACTCCCTGTTGTAGTGTTCGATAAAATAACTTATCAGCAAAATGATATCATCTCTTCGCTCCCTCAAAGGGGGAATATCAATGGGAAAGACGTTCAGCCTGTAGTAGAGGTCTTTTCTGAACTTTGAATCGTTTATTTCTTTCTTCAGGTCGATATTGGTTGCCGCGATTATCCTGACATCTACTTTAAAGGGCTGAGTACCTCCGACCCTTTCGACAATTCTGTCCTGCAGGACCCTCAAAAGCTTGCCCTGCATGCCAATCGGCAGACTGCCTATTTCGTCAAGAAAAAGGGTTCCTGTATCGGCGATCTCAAATTTGCCAAGTTTCCTCTCAAAGGCGCCGGTAAAAGCCCCGCGCTCATGCCCGAACAGCTCGGATTCAAGCAGATTTTCGGGTATGGCCGCGCAATTTAGCGGGACAAAAAGCTTGTTGGCCCGGCTGCTGGTGTTGTGGATGGCCCGCGCCACCATTTCCTTGCCGGTCCCTGACTCTCCGCTGATCAAGACAGTGGCATCGCTCTTTGCCACATCTCCGATGAGCTCGAACACCTGCACCATGCCCCGGCTTCTGCCAACCATCTTTTCGAACTTGTATTGCCTGTCAACCTCTCCGCGCAGGAATTGCACCTCTTTTTGCAGATAGCGCCTTTCCAGGGCCCTTTCAATAAGATACTGGATGGCATCTATGTCAAAGGGTTTGGTTATATAGTCATAGGCCCCGCGTTTTATGGCGGTCACGGCCGTTTCCACAGTATTTAAGGCCGTCACCATTATCACGTCGACATCAGGATCGTTGTCCTTGATCTGGGCAAGGGCGTCAAGTCCGCTCATCTCCGGCAAGCGAATATCCAGCAATATCAGGTCCGGCTTGTGAGAGGCCGCCAGGTCAACGGCTGTTTTGCCGTCTTCAGCAAACAATAGGTCATACTTGCCTTCCAGCAGCATCTTCATGGAATCCCTGATCGATCTTTCATCGTCCACAATAAGAATTCTTGCTTTTTCCATTACTCTCCACCTCCCCTTTCACTTGAAGAAGCGATCCCCAGGTCTTTTCGGTACGATGCTACTGTGCGCCTGTCAATTTCTATGCCTGTTTCCTTCAATGCTCTGGATATGTCCTCATCCGACAAGGGATTGGACCTCTTCTCTTTTGAGATTATCTCGGCCATCTGCTTTTTTATAAGCTGAGCTGAATACCCCTTGACTTCCCTGGGACAAAGAGCCTTGATGGGCAGCAGCCCCTGCGGCGTCTGCACATATTTTTCCGCGATGGCCCTGGAAACGGTCGAGGGATGAAGCCCGAGTCGGTCTGCAATGTTTTTTTGCTGGAGCGGCTTGATCCAACTACTCCCTTTTTCCAAAAAATCTTCCTGGGTTTCAACTACGATCTTCATGATTTCTTCCGCGGTTTCTTTTCGCTTTGCCAGGTTCTCCAAAAGTTCCCTTCCCTTATCCATCTTTTCTTTTAAAAATTTCACTGTTTCTTCGTCCGTGTTGGGATCCTTTAGCATCTGCTGATAACGCCTGGAAATGATTATCTTGGGACCGTACTGCTCTTCCAGATTTATGTAGTAATATTTCTCTCTTTTCGGGTCCTTTTTGATGACAAAAGAAGGAATGATGTGGCTTATTTCTCCACCGTATAGCGAGCCTGGATTTGGGTTCAGGTTGTTCTTAATGTACGCGCCTATCTCGCGCGCGCCATCCTCCCCAATATCCAGCGCTATGGCTATCTTGCTGAAGTTCTCGTTAGCCAGATCCTCCAGGTGGTCATTTACCACCTTCCCCAGTATGGTACGCAAGTCATCAGAGTCAAAATTATATTCCCTTATCTGGATGAGAAGGCATTCTTTTAAGTCCCGGGCACCCACGCCATCGGGATCAAGTGTTTGGATGATCCTGAGAACTTCGTCAATTTCCCCTTGTCCCGCGCCAAGTTCCGATACGATCTTTTGCGACACTGCCTCGAAATCTTTTAGGTATCCCCGGCTGTCAATACTGTCTATTAACTTTTCGGCGATCGCAGTTTGGTCATCGTCCATCTCTTCATATTGCAGCTGTTCCAGCAGATGATCGTGCAGGTTTTCAGACCCGTACTTCAGGTTTTCCAGTCCGGGATATTCACTGTAATCGATCTCCTTTTTGTCTTTTTTGTGGGAGTCCAAATAATTAAGATATTCGGCCAGCATGTCGGGGGACTCCACCTCGATCATGGGGTTTTCGTCCGCCTGCCGCTGTATCTCGGAAACCATTTCAATATAGGGCAGGCTCAGCATCTTGAGCATAGCCAGCATTTTAGGGGAAAGCATCAGCTGAATGCTCTGTTTTAAGGATTGTTCAAATCTCAGGTCCATAGTGGCATCTCCACTAATATTATACCGCTTTTCAGCCTTTTAGAACAGCCCTGGCAGGCGCTCCATCAGCTCCCGTTATCTTAAGCGGAAGACATATTAATTCGTAATCGCCGGGAGCGATATTTGAAAGGTCGATCCCCTCGAGAATAACTACTTTGTTGGACAACAATTCCTTATGGGGCAGGTGATCTTTAACTCCGTATTCGTCTATGGAAAGGTAATCGATACCGACCAGTTTGATCTTTTTCCCTGTCAAGAATTTCGCACCGTCAAGAGTAAGGTGGACAAAATCTTTAAAGAAATCTTGCTCGCTCCATCTATTTGAATTGCGCGTTTTAAAGAGCACCCTATCACTGCCTTCCTGAAACTTTGCTTCTAGTTCTTTGGCGGTTATCTGTTTGGGATCGGATATTTCGATGACCTGAGCCTTGCCGATCAAAATATCAAGGGAGATCTCGTCCACTTTTTGCGCGCCGGATATCATATGGTGAGGGGCATCAAGATGGGTCCCGCAGTGAGAATGCATTTTAATGACCGTAATATTGCTGTCATGGCCACCGTCAATCGTCTTTGAAACAACTACCTGAGCTGGCTCATCACCCGGCCAGTTGTGCATGTGATTGGAGACAGGAATGGATATGTCGTAGTATTTCATAAAATTTGGTAGCGGGGGCAGGATTTGAACCTGCGGCCTTCAGGTTATGAGCCTGACGAGCTACCAGACTGCTCTACCCCGCGTCAAAAAAAGGTGTTATAATTGAATTATACTCCCAGGGGATAATAAATGCAAGGAAGCATACAAGCGGAAATATCACAGAATATCGAGCTAAACAAGAAAGTTCTTGAAACTCTGCCGCCAAAAATTGAGGCCGCGGTTGCCGCTCTGGTAAATGCCCTCAAAGCTGGCAACAAGCTTTTGATCTGCGGGAACGGCGGCTCGGCCGCCGACTCTCAGCATATTGCCGCAGAATTTATCGGCCGATTCCTGAAGGAAAGAAAGCCCCTTCCCGCCATAGCGTTGAGCACCAACACATCAATATTGACCTGTCTGGGCAACGACTACGGTTTTGATATTATCTTTGCCCGCCAGGTAGAAGGTCTTGGTCAAAAAGGCGACGTTCTGTTGGGTATTTCCACTTCAGGCAATTCGGAAAATGTGGTAAAGGCCTTCCAAAAAGCCAGATCAATGGGCATAAAGACCATTGCCCTCACCGGCTGCGGCGGCGGCAAAATGGCAAAAGAAGCCGACATTAACATTATCGTCCCCTCGGACAAAACCCCAAAGATACAGGAAGCCCACTTGATGATCTACCATATAATATGCCAGCTTGTGGAAAGCGAGATGTGCAAATGAGCCTCAAAGCTGTCTTTTTGGACAAGGACGGCACCATTAGCCGCGACGTCGGATATTTGAACGATCCCGACAAGCTCGAAATATTCCCTTATTCCGCCGCGGCTATTAAAATGCTCAACAACGCCGGCTACAGGGTATTCGTTATCAGCAACCAGGCAGGCATTGCCAGGGGCCTTTTGACCGAGAACATTTTGCAGGCAATAGACAAAAAGATGATCAGGACCCTGCTCGGCCAGGGCGCTATCATCGACGCTGTTTACTATTGCCCCCACCATCCACAACACGGCACCTATCCCTTCAGGAAAGAATGCGACTGCAGAAAACCGGGGTCCGGCATGCTCAAAAAAGCGGTAAAATCTTATGATATAGATGTTGCCGCTTCATTTATGGTCGGGGATAAAAAGACCGACATTGACGCCGGCAAGGACCTGGGCGTAAAGACAATATTGATACATACCGGCTACGGAAAAGATGAAGAAAAAAAATTCGCGCCAGGCAACAGGCCGGATCATGTTGCGGACAACCTGTTTGAAGCGGTAAAATGGATATTAGTCCAATGAAAGACTTAAAAAAGATAGTACCCTCTTTTGAAGGGAAAAAGGTCCTGGTCCTGGGAGATATTATGCTGGACGAGCATATTTGGAGCAATGTCAGCAGAATTTCTCCCGAGGCCCCCGTGCCAGTAGCGGACGTAAAAGAGATCACCCATGTGCCCGGCGGCTGCGGCAATGTTGCCGCCAACATTAAAGCCCTGGGGGGGATACCCTTCCTTTGCGGGGTTATTGGCAGCGACAGTTCGGCCGACAAACTTGGCGCGGCGCTGAAAAAGCTTGGCATCTCCTCAGAGAACATTATCCGCTCCTCCGAAAGGCCAACTATATTAAAGTCAAGGATAATCGCGTCAAGCCAGCAGGTGGTAAGGGTGGACAGGGAAGACCGCGGCACGCTTTCTTCCGCTCTCGAAAAAAGGATACTGGCGCAGGTAGAGCGGCTGGCTTCAAAGATGGATGCGATAATACTTTCAGACTACAACAAAGGCCTGCTTGGCGAAAAGATATGCCGACGCGCCATTGCGCTGGCAATAAAACATAAAAAGCCCCTGGCTGTTGACCCTAAAGGCGCCGACTATTCAAAATACCATGGCGCCACTGTCATAACCCCCAACCTGCTTGAGGCCGAGATCGCTTCCGCACTAAAGATCATCAATGACACAGCCCTTGTCCAGGCAGGGAGCAGGCTTTTGATCAATACAAAGGCCGTAAACATCATAATTACGCGCGGCAAGGACGGGATGAGCGTTTTCACCAGGGGCGCCAAGCCTTTTCATATTGATGCCGTCCCGCGCGAAGTTTTCGATATCACAGGCGCAGGCGACACCGTCATCGCCACGCTCTCACTGGCGCTTGCCTGCGGAGCATCTGTTTCTGATTCGGCCCTGCTTTCAAACTACGCGGCTTCCATAGCCGTCAGCAAGATCGGCACCCAGCCGGTCTTTAAAGACGAGCTCGAGGTGGCGCTAGAAGAAAAAGAACCCATGGGCCAAAAGATAAAAAGCAGGGGCGATCTGAAAAAGATATGCAAGATATTGAGACAGCGCGGGGTCAGGATAGTTTTCACCAACGGCTGTTTCGATATCCTTCACCTGGGCCACGTTAGATACTTAAAAGAGGCCAAAAAGCTGGGCGATGTACTGATAATCGGCCTAAATTCCGACTCGTCGGTCAAAAAGATCAAGGACAAAGACAGACCCTATGTTTCCGAACTGGAACGCGCCGAGATACTGGCGTCGCTGGAATGCGTGGACTATGTTTCAATATTTTCCGAAACCCGGCCGGACCCCCTTATAAGGGTTATCAGGCCCGATGTTCACGTGAAGGGCGGAGATTACAAGATCAGCCAGCTGCCGGAAAGAAAAATGGCGGAAAAATTGGGGGCCCGAGTGGTGGTCATTCCTCCTGTCAAAGGCAGATCAACGACCACGTTAATAAAGAAAATAATGGGAAGGGAGAAATAAAATGAAAAATGCTCTAAGACTTTCCGCTGCTGCAATGATGGCGCTTTTGATCTTCTTTGCGTCCCTGACCCATGCCTGGCAGATAACAAAACCTTTGCAGGATGAAATAAAACAAAAACAGGCGCTGGTAAAGGCCAATCCCGACGATCCGTTCGCCAGGTTCGACCTTGCCATTACCTATGCCTACACCAACAGGATAGAAGAAGGATGGAGCGAACTGAAAAAGGTCAATGATCTCGACCCAAACTTTAAAAAAGAAGCCCTCGATAAATACCTGGTCCTGGCAGAAGCCTACCCCAACGACTGGCGCGTCCATTATCGGCTGGCCTTTGCCTATTATTTCAATGATAAAAAGCCCAAAGCCATTGAAGAGCTGAAAAAGGTCATCGAACTTGATCCCTACAATGTTTTTGCCTACGGCTACATTGGTCTAATTCAGGGCGAAATGGACCAGGTGGACGCTGCCATATACAGCGTAAAAAAGGGCCTGGAGATCGACCCGCAGGTAGCCGCCCTCCATCTTTTGCTTTCACAGGCCTACTATAAAAAGGGCAAGACCTGGGAGGGTTTTTGGGAAGGCGCGGAAGCTGTGCGATTAAAGGCCCTGGGATACTAGCATAAATGGATCTGGCAAAAAAACTGCTCTATCTGCTCTTTTTCGGGGGAATATTATTCCTTTTTATATGGGCGGTCTACGTCCCCAAAGAAGATGTCTCCAAACGCATAAGCAGTATCCTGGAAGAGCAGGTAGAGCGCCAGGACGTATACTTTGAAGGCGTCACATTACAAGAAGTTTACGGCGGCCAGAAATTCTGGGAGATCAAGGCAAGATCATCCAGCATTAACAAAGACTCTAATATAGCAACTCTGGAGGCCGCTACCGGTACATTTTTTGAGAAAAATAAGCCTGTATTGAATTTCATAGCACCCCGCGCATTGTGGAATATGGACAAAAAAGAGATATATCTTTTGAACCCAATCGGTTATGACGTTGCCATGGAAAAAGACATAAAAAACCTGTTGGCCCGGCAAAAGGAAAAACACTTCCTGGAACTGCCG
>JAHJBW010000111.1 GCA_018813405.1 Candidatus Margulisiibacteriota bacterium
CCCCTTCCTGCGTTTCCTTTGACCATATCTGGTCAAAAACAAAGTTGCCGTGCGAGTAAGTGACGAATCCTTTGCCGTAAACTTCGCTCTCCTGGACATAATGAGGATGGTTGCCGATAATAAGGTCCGCCCCGCTGTCAATCATCACCCTGGCTATTTGCCTTTGCCTGTCGCTTACATTATAGGTATACTCATTGCCCCAATGAAGCGCAACGACCACGACATCAGATGATGAACTCGCATCTCGCACCCCTGCCCGCGCCTTTTCCAAATCAAACCTGGGGCTCAGGCAATTGTATCCCAAAAAAGAAAACCGACTCCCCTTAATGTCCACTACCGCTCTTTCATGTTCGTCACAAACTTGAAAACCCGCGTCATTAAGCACTTTGAGAGTATTTATTCTCCCCGCCGGACCGTGATCGTATATATGATTATTGGCCAGGTTGACAACATCCACCCCCGAGTACTGGAGCCCCTTCACCGAGCGCAAATCGGCAGACAACCGCATCCCTTCATTTGTCGCCGCACAATTAGCAACGATCGGACATTCAAGATTTATAAAAGTAATGTCAGAAGATTTGAGAAGATCCGCGGTTTTTCTGAACGGAAATTCGTATCCCTTTCGCGACATACGCATATTTACCGCCCTGCCAAGCATGACGTCTCCAGTAGCCAGTATCGTCACCACGGAATCGTCACCCGCAAAATAACAGGTCACATAACTGGTAAGGTCGGCAGGGTCGGCACCGCTTGAAAAGTCGGCGGCAGTGGCATTGCCGAGCATTATGCTCTGGTCCGCGCCCTTTATCTTTAAGTACGAAAGCAGGCAGTAGATTGAAGCCGGGGAATCAAGCTTGAGAGAATATATCTTTCCCAGATCAAAGCTTGATATAGCCCGGATGCTTTCTTTGTCGTTAACTTCGGCCGCCGGCCTTGTAGCATGGTGGGAAAAATCAACGCTGGCTATTACCAGGGTTTTTCCGTCGCGGACAGCGGCCAGCTTTTTGCCTTCCCTTTCCGCTTCTTCAGGGGGTGTGTAATACTTGAAGGTAATGGGAACAACCTTTGCCCGGGGAAAATACTCTTTTACCAATGGGAGCAGGGCGCTTATGGAATGCTCCAGGTCAATATACAGATCGCCCGCGGCGGCAACATTTTTTTGCCCTATATTGCGGTGGTTGGGGCCAAGAATTACAACTTTGGAATAGTTTGAATCTTTAATACCCTCGAAGGCCGTGCGGATCATGGGTTCGGCCAGCAGGTGGTGGGGAACGATAAGCCCGGCAACATCCGCAAAGGCCGGACAAGCGGCCAGACAGCTCAATATTGCTATTAGGGCAATTGTTCTCATGGGAAAAAATTACTGGCTTATAATGTCGCCTGTCCACCACGGCATGGAAGGTGTGTCCGCCTTCTTTTCGTAAACTATCCCCTGCCAGGACTCATCCGTCATGCGGTCCCCGAGCGGTTCAGTGAACTCATAGTACGAGTAAGTCAGCCCGCGGGTTATGCGGGAGCCTGCCTCATCCTTGACCAGCACAAATATCTTCATGGGCCTGCCCACTGCTTCGTACAATATTTCCCCGCCGGCGTAATCACTGTGAACGTCGGCAATAAGCCCCGTCCAGGTGTCCCTGGCACGGATCATGTCCTCGTAAGGCACGGGTGTCACCACCCGGTTGAACTCGTGGGCGATATTGCGGAGCCGCTCGTAATCGTCGTCTGTAATGGAAGAGCCCCTGCTGAGCAGGGCATTGCTGGCAAAACCACTGAGGAAGTCAAGGATACCAACAAATTTTTCATAACGGTCAAGATATTCGGCATTCTCTTTTCCCAGAAGATCGAACTGGGTGTACATATTGATGGTCACCCTGTTAAGGTCTATCAGTCGGGCAAAGAACTCCTGGTTGGGCTCGACATAGCCCTTTGGCTGGGGAGGAAGAGGGATTTCTTCCCATCCCGCGCCCATTTCGGCCGCCGACTGCTTGGCGTAAAGCAGTGTATCGTGGCGCAGTTCTGTCCAGGAACCCAGCGAGGTAAGTAGGCATTTTTCTTTCCAGGCCCGTCCCTTCATGAATGCCGGATAGATACTGCTGTCATACGGTTCAAAAAGCGCTTTTAAAGTATACAACCAGCTCCAATACACATTCTGGGTCCAATGGTCTTTGTCATAAGAGCTGAATTCATCCTTTAGTTTTTTCATATATTTAGCAATGACACGGTCCGAGTCCGGCGCATTCTCTTTGATCCATTCGCCAAGAAGGCGGTCGGCAGTATCGGACCCAAATACCGACATGACCATGAGAGCGGTGGGCACGCCGGGCAGTTTTTGCCCGGTCTCTTCGTCTGGCGGCTCGTCCCCCTGGGTCAGGGTGGAAAAGATGTAGCTGTCCGGGACAAAGCGCTGTCCCATAAAGCGGAACCCTTTGGTCGAAGCCAGCAAAGCTTCTTTGGAGGGCACATCTGCCATGGTGGGAAATACCTTTGGCTGGGAAAGGATCTTTGGCCCTTCAAGCCTGTCGGCAAGCTCCCTGAAGCGGTCCAGCTTTTCGTCGATCGGGAATTCGGCGTCAACGTCCATTCCCTTGCCGTAAACCTCTTCCATTATCCCTGCATAGTCGTAAAGGTTGAGATCGTCGGAGACTCCCACAAAAAATCCGGTGGGATAATAGATGCGCTCCCAGTCCCCCATGGTATTGGTAAGCACAACGTCCTTGGTAATATAAAGCGCCATCTGCGTAAGGGCGGGATCGTTAAGCTCGAAGCTGATGGTGCCAAACCACATCATGGCGCGGAAATAGTTCTTTAATATCTCGTTCTTTGTGTAATGACTGCGCGGCTTGAACTGGGTATAGTCCACCAGTTTGTTTGGATGTTCCGGAAATAGCGCGCACGGACCCAGACCTTTAGCATCCATGATCTTCTTAATTTCCGTCTCCGTTATCTCGTATATTTCCGGCGGTGTTTGGTCTTTGTGTAGTTCAAGAGCTTCCTCGATGCCTGTCTCTGTCTCAAGCATGACCAGTGGGATCAGATAGTACGCGACCACGCTCTTTTTAGCATCTGACGGAGCACGCTTGTAGTCCTTGAGGGATCGGCTGAAGGTCTCGTATATCATGTCCTTTAGCGTCGGGGAAAAAGTAAGCTGTTCGATGGACTGGAAGGTCCTGTCAATAAGCACATGATAGACATGCAGTAAAAGATCGGACGTAATAAAGGGGGTGTTCTCTGCCGAACGATGATACTTGTCAGGATCCCCGCCTATCCTCATATAGGCATCAACCATTTCGTCGAACGAGCTGTCCACTCCGGGATAAATGTAATCGTTGGGATCAAGTGGCTGTTGTGTAACAACCGGCACTATAAAAAAGCCGTTCTTTTCAAGAGCTGACAACTGGGCGGGGGTAAAGGTCATGTTCTCGGCTTTTTGTATTTCGTCAAGGTTGGATATCCCGATGGCAGGGAAAGTGAGTATTGCGAGCAGAAGCAAAGCGAGTATATATCGCATAAAAAGCCTCCTGAAGAGGATTATAACACAGGCAATTACTTTTTCCTTGCGATACCCAGCCCGTCGAGAACATCTTCAGCCAGCCAGCGTAGTTGGACCGGCCTGGTACCGGCGGCCAGATAACCTTTCAGCAGGGGAACAGTCTTGCTCCCCGCATTTATCAGCACGTCTACCGCTTTTTTTCTGGTATCTTCACTTTCATCATTCCTTACAAGTTCTATTAACAACGGTACCGAATCAATGCCAAAGTTCATCAAGCCATCCAGGGCTATTTCCGCCACGGTGCAATGCAGTGTCTCTTCATCTTGAAAGGCAAAAACATCATCGCCGGTCATGTCGTCCAATACTTTGCGAGGCTCGCCATCCTTTAGAAAACACTCCAGGCTTTCGGACTTCCTGCCATCGTTTAAAAAAGCCACCAGCATGGGAATAATGCTCCTGTCACCTGTTTTCACAAGCGCTTTCAGGGCCTCGACCACTATAAGATTAGTTTCGCCGGTATCGCCGACTATGCGTTTTAGGGCTTTGTTGGCCGGTTTGTAACGCATCTCGGCCAAAGCGCGAATGGTCTTGAGCCTCAAAGCAAAATCCCTGCTGTTTAGACCCGAAAGAAGCATATTTATGGCCGCGCGGTCATTGAGTTTGCAAAGGGCCATCATGGCTTCCCACCTGACCGATGGGGACTTATCCTCTCTGGCAAGGGTGGCAAGGTTGGCCCTGACCCTTTTAAGGAAAGCATTGTCCACTCTTCCGCTCATGCCGTATTTTCCAATGAAGCGCGCCCCTATCTCTCTTAACCGGTCAAAAGATCCCAGTACTTCGGTAAACAGCAGGAAAGCCCTTTTACCCTCGATCTTTTCGATGATATGCAGGGCTTCAAGCCTGATCCTTCTTATCTGCTCGAAGCGCCCGGCGACAAGGCCGCAGGCGACGCGGCCGTTGCTCCCGCAGTGTTCGGCTTTTTCAACCCTGTCGGCAAACATTTTATAGAACTCGTCATCAAAATTGAGGGCATTCTTGAGATGTTTGATGATCGCGCCGTCAAGCCAGACCAAAAACTCCCGTGCGGTCTTGCTTTTTTTCTGGTCGGCAAGGTCGGCGCTGTAAGACAGGAAATCGTTGACCATGTTTTGGGTTTCATCACCGGTGGTATTTATAAGGATCTGCTCATCATAGCCATTTTCCATAAAGGAGCGGGCGGCTTCGATCCTGATCCCGGGAATTTTCTCTCTAAAGATCAGATAACTCAGGGCATTGCGCGAACGGACACAATTCAACTTATCCAGGGCCTTTATGGCCTTTTGGCGCACCCTGGGATCTTTGTCCCTGGAATCTTTGACATTGCTTTCCACACTGGCCTTCCAAATGGCCGCGTCAATGTTCTTGCTGTTGGCGCCAACCCAGGAGAAATAGTCCATTTCTCCGTGAAGATATCCATCTCCGTCAACATCCCGAAGTTTCTCGCGGCGGTCTTTTCTCCCATCGCGGTTAAAGTCTACCCATCCGTCCGCGTATAGTTTTGGATATTTCTGCTGGACATGGGCGATAATATTATAGTCTGAAGACATAAAACACCTCTTATATTATTTCGCCCTGTTTAGCGGGAAATTTCAGAGGTTTTCTTCATGTGGGCCAGCACGGCGCGAGAGAGATTGTCCCCGGCAATATCCGGTTGAAAGTCGCTTTTTATCTCAACCGGCACAAAAGAGGCATCAACAAGTTCGTTGTTGTAAAAAGTATATCTACCAATGACCCCCACTCCGGTCCTGGCGTAATCCGCATCGTCAACAATAAAATTGCCATGTGAGTAAGTTATGAGTTTGTTCTTGTATATCTCTACGCCCTGGACATATTGTGAATAGTTGCCGACAATAAGGTCGGCGCCCGCGTCTATCAAGGTCCTGGCGATTATCCTTTGAGTAAGGTCGGGACGCCCGGAATACTGCGCGCCAAAGTTCACCCCTGCCACTATGACATCCGCTTTCATTTTTTGCCTGGCATATCTGACCTTGGTAACAGCCTGCTCAAGGGTCAGTCCGGGATAAGCGAAACTAAAGCCCACAAAAGCGAATCGAGAACCCTTTGACTCCATTATAGCAATATCTTCTTCGTCGAAAAATTTAAATCTGTTGGCGGCAAGAAGTTCTTTGGTATAGAACATCCCTTCTTCTCCCGAATCCATTATCTCGCGGTTGGCCATATTGACCACATCCACCTCCGCCAGTTCCAGGCCCTCTAACGCGCCATCGTAAGCGGAAAAATCGCCGCCCTTTTCCTTTAGCATTTGTTCGGGCACCAGCGGGCTTACAAGGTTGACCATGGAAATATCCGCGCGCCTCAAAACACTCGCCATCTTCCTGAACGGCAGGCCGTAATCGAAGCGGCTGGACATCTTTTCCAGCACACCACGCCCCAGCATGACATTGCCCGTGGCCATGACGGTAACAAGTTTATTCCTGTCAAAAGCGGAAAGGTCCCGTTTCCCGCTTTCAAAGATATTATCGATCTCGAGCGCGGCACAGCACCCCGCGCAACAAACTGCCAGCAATATGATCGCCAGTTTTTTCATGGACTAACATCATAACAGAAATGTGTTAAAATGTCCCCATGCCAAAGAGATTTTTCCTAAGCCTGTGCCTGATCCCATGTCTCTTCCCGTGCCTTTCCCCCAGCCTGGCTGATCCTCTGCCCTACAATTACCGTGTCATTGACGATCATATCCACGCGGGAGGGCATCCGCTTAACCCAGCCACGAAGTTCGGCAACACTGACCAGCAAGTGCTGGATATCCTGGAAGGCCTAAAAGACCAGGGCGTTTACACCGTGATAGACCTTGAGAACACCGGGCACATCCAAAAAAGATACTCCAGGCTTCTGGAAGAGGCTGGAATGGAGAGGATACACATCCCCATGAATTCAAGCAAAGTGCCGACAGAAGAAGAGTGGCAAAGGATACTGGAGGCAATGAAAGAACCTGTCTATATACATTGTAAATGGGGC
>JAHJBW010000112.1 GCA_018813405.1 Candidatus Margulisiibacteriota bacterium
CCAACATACTAATAACCAAAGGCCGGGATTTTCAGGTCAAGATCCTGGACTTTGGAGTGGCAGGCCTGATGGACATGGAGGGATTGCCCGAGCCTTCACTGGCAGGGACGATAGGCTATATGTCCCCTGAACAGCTGGGATTGATAAAACAGCCCGTTGACCAGCGGTCTGATTTCTATTCCCTGGGTATCACGCTTTACGAAGGGCTGGCTGGCAAGCCGCCATTTTCCTCTGGAAAAGTTGAGGAGTTGATGCATCAGCAGATCGCCAGCGTGCCCCGGTCGCTTAAGGCGATAAAACAAGACATTCCCCGCTCCCTGGACAGGATAATACTGAAACTGCTCAACAAAGAAATATCCCAGCGATACCAGACCGAAGGCGGGTTGCTGGAAGATATCAAGTATTTCAAGGAAATGCTGCAGAAAGGCAAACAGGACGAGGAGTTTGAGCTGGGCTTAAAAGATGTTTCCAATCGCTTAAGCTATCATGCCGGATTTGTTGGCAGAAAGGCGGAGCTCGGGGACTTAAAACAAAAAGTGGATGGACTTGCCTTGAACCGTCCAGCCAACGTGCTGGTCGAAGGGGAGATCGGCATTGGCAAGAGCCGTTTGCTGAAGGAGCTGAAAAAATATTGTGACGAGAAGGGATATCTATTCCTTGAGGGGACGAACAGCCTGTATTCTCAGGGGGTTGCCTATAGCGCCATCTCAGAGATCATTAACACCTTCATCAGATTTGCAAGAATGCTGGGCGCCGCCGAGAAAGACACCTGGATCAGGTCCGTTGTTGAGTCGGTGGGGGAGATGGGAGGGATACTTGCCAGAATAGCGCCCGGAATGGAAGAGCTGATCGGCAGACAGCCCGCGCTGAGAGAGCTGGACGTTGAAAAAGAACGATACAGATTGCTGGTGGCCATGTCCAGCTTTTTCCTTGGGCTGGCCGGTCAAAAACCCCTGGTGGTGCATTTTGATGACTGGCAGTGGGCGGATGAAAGCACTCTTCATTTGCTGGACGGCCTGTTGGGCCAATTTGCGGACAAGCCAATAATGTTCGTGATGAGCGTCCGTGCCGGTGAGACCAGAGACGACCCTCTTTTTTCCGCGGTGGTGAGCAGGCTGGACCTTTTTCGGATTCGCCTGGCCCCCCTGGGGAAGGATGATTTTACCCTTCTCACGGCTGATATGTTAAGGAAAGAAGAGGCGGCAGTACAGCCGATTGCGCAGAGATTGCACGAAATGTCGAACGGCAACCCATATTTCCTCATGGAGATACTAAAATATCTGGTTGAAAAACAAGTCGTATTCTTTGAATCAGGGAGCTGGCAGATTGATATCGCAGGGCTTGAAAAAACCGAAGTGCCCGACAGCATATTAGACTTTTTACTAAGGCGGCTTAACAAACTCGGGAAAAACGACCTGGAAGTGCTGGAGCTGGCCGCGGTCTGGGGGCGACAATTTGACGAAGTGAAATTATCTTTGGTATTTGTCAGGGACAAAGCCGCGATACAGGAAGCAGTTCGAAACGCGCTGAAGCACAATATTATTTGGAAGAGAAAAGTAAAAAGCGAGGACGTTTACAATTTTACTCACGACCAATTACAGCAAGAACTTTACAAAAGGATACCCGAAAGCGCAAAAAAGAAAATGCATCTTCAAGTGGCAGTATTTTTAGAGCGAAAACACGGGCAGATAGACGAGATAGCCCGCCATTTTATACTTGCGGGCGAGCCCGACAAGACAAAACAATATGCTGTCATTGCGGGGGACGAAGCGAAAAAAATCTATGCTAACGCGAACGCGGCTTATTTTTATGGCGCCGCCAGCGAAAGCATGACCGATAAAAATGCAGAGGAATATCTTGCGACCGCAGAAAAGCTGGCCGATGTGTTTGCCCTGCTTGGTAATATAGACGAATCGATATCGCTGTATGATTCGATAGCCCCAAAGCTAAAAACCAATCTGCGCAAGGCCAGAATGGAACGAAAGATCGGCAAGCAGTTCTTTGAAAAAGGGGAACAATACAAGTCTATCCAGCATTACGAAAAAGGTCTGGCCTATCTTGGCAGAAAACAGCCCAAAACCATGTGGGGCACCAGGATCTCGATCGTGATACAGGCGATCATCCAGACAATCCACACCCTGTTCCCGCAAATGCTTAAAAGGCCCCGATTAAGGGGGAATGCCGAAGCTTTGGAGGCCGGCTGGCTTTATTACGGACTGGGATATGTCTGGTATTTTATCGATCTTGAAAAGGATATGGAAGCGCATCTTAAGGCCATGAACATGGCGGAGCTGGTTGGAGAACCAGAATTGATCGCCCAGGCCTATTCCGAACACGGGCCAATAATGGCGGCGGTCGAGATGAGCAAAAGGGCGGAAAGATATGAGATTAAAAGCCTGGAGATCAGAAGAAAGCTCAATGATGACTGGGGAATTGGAGAAACGCTGTGTCATTTGGGCATGGTCTATTACACCATGGGTGAATATGACAAGGCGCTGGAGGTGCTGCTGGATTCCTATAAACGCCTGGTCAAGGTCGGCGATTTTTGGATGGCGACCCTGGCTATAGTCCATATCGGCATTGTCAAAGGGGATAGCTGTGAGCTTGTAGAATCGACAAGATATTGTGAAATGGGATTTGAGCTCTCCAGGCGCGTCAATGATCTTCGCGGAATGGGCATGCACCTGGTGCAGGAAGTGAACAATTACTACATTTGGGGAGACTTGAAGAGGGCCATCGAGATCGGGGAAGAAGGGGCAGAATATCTGGAAAAGTCTAAAGACTATTTTCTGGCCGCTAACATGTATTATCAGCTTGGAAGAACATATGTTGGACATGGAGATTATGAGATCGGGGTCAAGACGTGTGAAAAAGCGGTGTACTATTTTGAAAAGATCGTGAAAATGCAAGGCACCTATGCCATTGCGGCCTATGTTTATTTGATCGATGCCTATCTGGAAACCAGGGCCAAACAGGAAGATCTGACCGAAGATGCCAAAAAGGACCTGCTGGTGAAAGCGGATAAAGTTTGTGACCGCATGCTTAAAACAACAAAAAAATGCGGTCTGCAATACTATGGAGAGGTCTTGTACCTCAAGGGTAAGATATGTATAGCCAAAGGCCAGCATCAAAATGCCATAAAATATCTGAACGAGGGAATAAGCGTGCTTGAGAAGACCAAGCGCGGATTTGAGACCGCCATGGCCCAGTATGTCCTGGGAGAATACCTTTTAAAGTTTGATGTTCTGCCCGGGGAAGAGGCATTGCGCTTTTTAAGGAAAGCGGAATCCCGATTCGAAGGATTGAACGCGCGCCTTATGGTAGAAAAAGTAAGGATGCTTTTAGGCAGATACGGTGACAGAGAATATTCGGCCCAGGAGATGCTGAAGGAAAGGCTGGAGCTTTCATCTTTTTTCAATGTCAGCCAGATAATAAGTTCTGAGCTGGACCTTGATAAAGTACTGGAAAAGATAATGGATTCCATAATAGAAGTCCTGGGAGCGCAGCGCGGATATCTTTTTCTGAACAACGAAAAAGGGGAGCCCGAGGTGAAAGTGGCCAGGAACCTTGAAAAAGCCACATTGAACAGCGGGGATTTTGAATTTTCCAGGAACATCATTGATCATGTGGTGAAAAGCGGTGAGTCGATGGTAATAACGGATGCGCAGACCGATGAAAGGTTTCGGACCAAGAAGAGCATAAGCGCTTACGCGTTGAAATCGATCTTATGCGTGCCGCTGCAATACAAGGAAAAGATGGTGGGGGTCATTTATCTTGATAATAAGTTAGTGACCAGGCTTTTTACCGGCGAACATTTAAAGCTTTTAAGCGCTTTGGCCGTGCAGGCGGCTATTGCCATTGAGAACGCGAAGGCTTACAGGCAGATCGAAGAGTTTCGGTCTTCCCTCGAAGAGAAAGTCGAAGAGAGGACCAGGACGCTCATCATGAAGAACCAACAGCTTGAACTGTCGCATGAAGAAATGAAAAAAGCCGCGCAAGCCAAGTCAAGGTTCATCTCAAGCATGACACATGAGCTAAGGACCCCGCTGGCGGCAATTGTGGGATTTGCGGAGCTGCTGGGAGATGACAGCTATCCGGGCGTGACAAAAGAATCGTTGCCGGTGTTCGATAAGGTCCAGAAAGCCGCGCGGCATCTGATGGGCATCATAAATGATATCCTGGACATGGCGAAAATAGAGGCGGGCAAGCTAATGGTGCAGCCGAATGAATTTATCGTCAAGGATTGTATTGACGGGGTCATCAAAATGGCGTACCCTCTGGTAAGACAAAAAGGTATTGGGATCAAAAGCTCCGCAGATATAAATTTTGCTTATGGCGACCTGA
This sequence comes from Candidatus Margulisiibacteriota bacterium, assembly GCA_018813405.1. Classification (GTDB taxonomy): domain Bacteria; phylum Margulisbacteria; class WOR-1; order XYC2-FULL-46-14; family JAHJBW01; genus JAHJBW01. Next base: position 4,345 of record JAHJBW010000112.1, read on the forward strand.
AGCGGGTCGTCCAAATATTATGGAATCTGGTAAGCAACGCCATCAAGTTCACCGAAAAAGGCGAAATAGAGATAAGGGCGTCAAAGGAAGGGGATCACTGCCTCTTTTCTGTAAGGGATACAGGTATTGGCATACCGGCCGACAAAAAGGACAGGGTCTTTGCCATGTTCGAGCAGGTTGACCCCAGACACAAAGGCACCGGACTGGGAATGAGCATCTGCAAGAACCTGGTTGAGATGCAAAACGGACGCATATGGTTTGAAAGTGAGCAGGGCAGGGGAAGCACTTTTTATTTTACACTGCCCCTGTCTTCTTAGATATCAAATAAATCGAGGATATTATGGAAAACATAATTGCCGGCCGATACAGGCTGGTCAAAGAGCTGGGCAAGGGAAGCAGTGGCGTGGTGTACAAGGCGTGGGACGAGAAAGAATCCCGCACCGTGGCCGTCAAGCTTTTCTTTGCCAATCCAGCGGAAGGGACCACCAGAACTACATCGGGTACGGCAACGGGCACGGGCACATCCGCGTTCTCGGATTTCCTTAAAGAGATAAAAATGCTTTCGGGGCTCACGCATCCCAACCTTATCAAGATCTTTGATGCCGGCAAGGATGGCAATACCGCCTTTATGGTCGAAGAGTATATTGAGGGTGTGAATATCAAGGAATGGCTCTCCGGCACCAAATCTTTTGAAGATGTCGCCAGAATAATCGAGCAAGTGGTCAACGGTCTTGCCTATGTCCATTCAAAGAGCGTTATTCATCGCGACATAAAGCCTACCAACATCATCGTTTCAAACGAACGCTCTCCCAGAGTAAAGATACTTGATTTTGGAGTGGCAGGACTGCTGGATGTGGAAAAGATCCCCGAACCGTCCCTTGCCGGGACCATAGGTTATATGTCCCCGGAACAGCTGGGGCTGATAAAACAGCCGATCGACAGGCGATCGGATTTTTATTCTCTGGGAATATCTTTATACGAAGGGCTTTCCGGGCAATCGCCATTTGTTGCCGAAAAGGTCGAGGAGCTAATGCATCAGCAGATCGCCAGTGTGCCCCGCTCGATCAAAAACTTCAGGCCTCAAGTGCCCAGGTCGCTGGATAAAATAATCTTAAAACTATTGCAAAAAGACACTGGCCAGCGTTATCAAAGCGAGAGCGGCCTGCTGGCTGACCTTGGTTATGCCGCCTCTTTGATCAAAAGGGGACGCATGGACGAAGAGTTTGAGCTTGGCCTGAAGGATGTTTCCCCGGAATTGACTTACCAGGTATCGTTTGTAGGCCAAAAGAGCAACCTTGAACTGCTGAAGGATGCGATCGAGAACACCCTGCAGGGTAAACCGAGCAAGCTTTTGGTAAGCGGAGAAGTGGGAAGCGGCAAGAGCAGGCTGGTAAGAGAGATCAGAAAATGGACAGAAGGAAAAGGTTTTGTTTTTTTAGAGGGAAGCAGTACCCTCTATTCAAAGAGCATTCCCTATGCCCCGCTATCTGAAATGCTGGATGATTTCATAAGATATGTCAGAAGGCTGGGAGAAAGCGAAAGGCGTGAGTGGAAAAAGGCGGTCCAGGAAGCGCTTGGTGAACTGGGAGGTTTGTTGATCAAGATCAATCCTGGGCTTGAGGAGTTTCTTGGTAAGCAGACGGAGCTGAAGGCGCTTGATGTGGAAAAGGAGCGCTACAGGTTCGCGACCGCGGTTGCCAATTTTTTCCTGGGGATACTAAGCCAAAGCCCGGTACTGCTTTTTGTGGATGATCTGCAGTGGGCGGATGAAAGCACCCTGGCGCTGTTCAAGAACCTGCTCGGACAATTCGATGGAAAAGAAATGATGCTGGTCGGCGCCGTGCGCAAGGAAGATCTTTCACAGCGCGAAGACCTGCAGGGACTTATTGGAAAGGACGGGTTTGCACCTCTTGAAATGGAAGCTTTGACACGGGAAAATCTTTTAAAGTCATCTTCCGAACTGCTTCGCCGAAAAGCCGATGAGGTCGATCCTCTGGCGAGCCGATTGTATGGAATGTCGAACGGCAACCCGTATTTCTTTTTTGAAATAGTCAGGTTCCTGGTAGAAAAGGGGGTCATTTATTTTGAAGACGAGCGCTGGGAATATGATTTGCTGAAATTGGACGAAGTTTCAGTCCCCAAAAGCGTGCTGAGCTTTTTGCTGGACCGCCTGGATTCATTGCAGGAAGGAACATGGGAAGTTTTGAAGCTGGCCTCGGTCTGGGGCCGCAGGTTTAATGCGCGGGATTTGCTGAAGGTTTTTGGCGGAGAAAAAATAAAGGTTGAAAAGGCCCTGGAAGAAGGGGTCGCGCACCATGTGCTGTGGAAGGTGTATGAGAAAGGATTCGAGAAGTTTAATTTTTCGCATGACAAGATCCAGGGATATCTCTACGACAAGATATCTGATGAGGACAGGAAGGTCCTGCACCGCCGGGTCGGGCAGTATCTGGAAAAACTGCCTCAAAAAGGGACGGTCATTGACGAAATAGCCAGACACTACATACTGGCTGGAGACCAGTACAAGATAAGCGTTTACGCTGTCATAGCCGGAGATAAGTCAAAAAGCTTATACGCCAATGCCGACGCCAAATATTTTTATGAGGCGGCCCTGACCAGTATAAAGGATACCTCCGGGGCCGATTACATTGCGACCTGTGAAAAACTTGCCGATGTATACGCGCTTCTAGGGGAATATGATGAATCGATAGCAAAGTACAGGTCGTTAACGCCATTTTTGCCAGCTCGTTTGCAAAGAGCACGTATTTATAGAAAGATCGGAAAACAATTCTTTGAAAAAGGCGATCACTTCCGGTCAATAGAAAACTACGAGGAGGGACTGAAAGTGCTGGGCCGCAGGCAGCCCAAAAGCATATGGGGGGCGAGGATCTCGCTTGTGATACAGGCCGCGATCCAGACGCTTCACAGCTTTTTCCCGTCGATACTGAAAAGGCAAAGACTAAAAGGCAACGAAGAAGCGCTTGAGGCAGGCTGGTTGTATTGCGGTCTTGGCTACGTGTGGTATTTCATAGATCTGGAAAAAGACCTGGAGGCTCATCTAAAGGCCATGAATATGGCAGAATTGACAGGGGACCGGCAGTTGCTGGCGCAGGTCTATTCCGAGCATGGGCCGATAATAGCTTCGATCCCTATGTTGGACAGGGCCCTGCGATATGAAGAAAAAAGCCTGGAAATAAGAAGGCAGCTTAATGACGAATGGGGAATAGGAGAGACACTGTGCCATCTTGGAATGGTCTGTTTCAACCGCGGAGAGTATGACAGGTCGGTAGAATATTTGCTGGACGCGAGCAAAAGGCTGATAAAGGTGGGGGATTTTTGGATGGCCACGCTGGCACTTGTTCATTTGGGGATAGTCTATGGCGAGATCAACGACTATCAGGCTTCCCAGAAGTATATGGACATTGGATACCAGCTTTCCAGGCGTGTCAGAGATTTCCGGGGAATGGGGCTGCAATGCGTTCAAATGTGCCAGAACTTTTGGATATGGGGTGATCTTAAAAGAGCTATCGAAGTGGGCGAAGAGGGGCGGAAGTACCTCGAAGACGCCAAGGATTTCTTTCTTGCGAGCAACCAATACTATCATCTTGGAAGGGCTTACGCGCTGCATGGTGATTTTGAGAGGGCCGTTGACAGGCTGGGCACATCGATCGACTATATTGAGAACAAAGTAAAGATGAAGGGCCCTTATTCAGTATCCGCTTACCTTTTTATGGCGGATGCCTTACTGGATGCCAGAGACAGAATGGAGGATCTGACCTTAAAACAGAGGGGTGAGTTTTTGGCAGGGGCGGATAAATATGCGGCCTCGGCATATACACTGGCAAAAAAATTCGCGGCGTCATATTTAGGCATGGCTTTATATGTAAAGGGAAAGCTGGCTATAGCCAGGGGGCAAAAGCAAAACGCGCTAGAACTGCTAAGGGAATCTGTGCAAGAGTCTGCGAGGGTGAACAAAAAGTATGAGGAAGGCATAGCCGCGTTGGCGCTGGGAGAATACAGCCTGAAATTTGACGGCACACAACCGGGGGAAGAGACGTTGAAATATTTAAGGCTGGCCGAGAAGCTTTTTGCCGAGATCGATTCCAGGAGCAATCTTGAAAAAGTAAAGATGCTGCTTGGCAGGTATGGGGAAACGGCATTGTCGACAAAAGAGCTTTTAATGGAAAAGCTTGAACTCAGCTCGTTCTTTAACGTAAGCCAGATAATAAGCTCTGAACTTGAAGCGGGCAAGGTGCTTGAAAAGATAATGGATTCAATAATAGAAGTGATGGGAGCACAGCGAGGCTATTTGTTCCTTAAAGAGGGGGAAAAAGGGGCGCTGGAGGTAAGGG
>JAHJBW010000113.1 GCA_018813405.1 Candidatus Margulisiibacteriota bacterium
ATAATGCCGCCGCTTTTGGCCGCCTGGATGCCGCAAATGCTGTTCGGAACACTGGGGATACTGTTGATCTGGAAAGAAGGATACTATCGATAATGCCCGCTGACATCGAAACTTTAAAAAAAGAATTGAGGAGCGATCCAGAAAATCCGGCCCTGCAAAAACAGGTCGCCGACCACTATCTGGCCGCGGGCCAGTACAAGCTTGCCAGGGAAAAATATTGCCTGCTTGGCAGCCTGTTTCCGCGCTATATTTCCGAGATCGTACTACAGCACGAGCAACTTATCGAAAAAGACCCTGCCAACATCCAGATGCGGCTTAGCCTGGTCAATCTTTACCTTTCCTTCAACCAGGTCGAAAGCGCGATACTGGACCTGGAAGATATACTTGACATGGACGACAAGAACCTGGCGGCCTACAACATGCTCGGCAAGATATTCATCCACCAGGAACGCATGGACGAGGCGCTGGAATTGCTGGAAAAAGCGCTGGCGCTTGGCTTAAAGGACATTTCGCTGTCCGAAATGCTGGCCAGCGTCTACCTGGAAAAGGGCCGCGTTGAAGATGCGGTAAAATTCTACGAAGAGATATTGGAGCTCTTGCCCGGGGACAAAAGGATATTGCGCATTCTGGGAGACCTTTACGCCCGCATAAAAAGCTATGCCGCCGCGGCCGACAAATATGCCGCCATGTTCTCGGACGATCCCGAAGTGTCGTCGGAAATACAGAGAAAGCTGGAAACCCTGCTGGACAAAGACAATAACAGCATCAGGATACGCGAGCTGATAGCCGAGGTCTACACCAAATCCATGAAACCCGAGCTGGCGGTAAGAAGGCTTGAGGAAGTAGTGAGCCTGGAGCCAAAAAAGGCCGACGAGGTCATCCACAAGCTTAAGGACATCTTGAAGAATTACCCAAACCACCCCGAGGCAACGCTGGCACTGGCCACGGCTTTAATAGAAAAGCAGAGCTATTCCGAAGCGGTCGAGCTGTACCAGGAACTCTGCCAGCATCACCCCCAGTTCGAGGACCGCGCCATCGAAGGCTGTCAGAAGATAGTCTCCCGCATTAGCAGCCAGATAATGGCCCGCCAGTTTTTGGCCGAGGCCTATATCAGGCGCGGCAGCAAGGACCTGGCCGTGCGCGAGCTTATCGAGACCATCAAGATATATCCTGACGCGGTGGACTGGGTCATCAACAAGGCCAAAGCTATCGAAGCACACGAGGTGCTGGGTTATGCCTATCTTGCCAAGGACGACTTCCTGCGCGCCGCAAAGGAAAGCGAAGCAATGCTGGCTGAAGACCGCAAGAACATTGCCGCGCATGTCCTGAACGGCGAGATATTCCTGAAACAAAAACACTGCCGCAAGGCGCTGGAATCGTTCCATACCGCCATGATGCTGGACAGGGACAATATTGCGCTTCACAAAAAATTTGAGCTGGCAAAGATGAAAGAGTTCGAACTACAGGCCGAGACGGTCAAAAAGCGCCTGGTAGACGACGAATGGCGCATTTCATTGCATTTTGACCTGGCCAGGATATATCTAAACATGAACAATAAAGAAGATGCACGCAGGGAATTGCAGACCGCGCTCCGCGACCAGACCAGGGCGGCCAGCGTGTACGAGATACTGGCTAAACTTTATCTGGATGAAGGCCGCTTTGACCTAGCGGTAAGCACCTTTAAAAAGGGGCTTGAATGCAGTTCGTCGGAAAACCACGAGCTCAACAAACGACTGCTCTACTCCCTGGCGCTGTCATACGAGGCCCAGGGACAGATAAAACAGGCGTTGAAAATATTTGAGGATCTCTATGAACAGGACATGGACTTCAAGGATGTCAAAGAAAAGCTCGAGTTTCTTAAAAAGAGCAGTATGGCGTCCATTCAGAACAAGATGCTGATAGCGCTGCTGGATTCTTTGGAGGACAAGACAATCATCGGCTTCTGGGGACGCGAGGCCAAGAACATTTACCGCAAGCAGAAGCTGGACTTTTCTTTTGGGCAAAAGTACAACAATAGCGGACTGGAACATTTCATGAAGGGCATGCATCCTGCCGCGCAAGAACAATTCGCGCTGGCCGCCCAGCTGGACCCCAACTATGTGGCAGGCGTCAATAATTTTGGCATAACCCAGCTGGCCAACAAAAAGTTCGAGGAAGCCCTGTTCAAGTTCAGGAGCGCGCTCGACCTGGAGCCCAATTCGGCAATAGTGTTCAATAACCTGGGGGTGGCTTACGCCTTGCTGGAAGTGCTGACCGAGGCAGAAACCTTTCTGGACAAGGCAGTCGCCGTGGACAACGAGCTGTCGGAAGCCTGGATCAATCTTGGAGATGTTTGCTACGCCAGGGGCAGTGTCAGGAAATCCATTGAATGCTACAGGAAGGTCCCCTCTTCCGACCTGCTGGGCGATATCGCTAAGAAGAAGCTTCTGTATAAAGAGCCGCCTGCTGAATTATATTGACGCCTTCCCCTATCAGTTCAGCATTTTCAGAGAACAGCTCCAGTTTCTGTGCCTGAGAAAGCATTTCTGCGAGCAATTGCAACTCTCCCTTTGTCATTTCTGGTGAATCATTGTTTTTTCTTACAGCATCGAGAATTACCCTTTGCAAGAATTCAACAAAGGCATTTTTCTGTTTCAGGAATTCGGCAACACTATCCCTGAGCACATAATTGGCCGGCAGAGTGTCCATCATAAAGGATTCCATTATATATTGAAAAATATCAAGTTTGCATATTTTTTCCTGCATTTCGGGCCTTTCCCCGCCAAGCAGACCGGTTCGAACATTCCAGGAAATGGAGGGATCAAAAAATAGTTTGCCGTAGCGGTCTTTCCCCTCCTGGATATATCCCGGCCACAGGTCATGGCTCATCACCCGTTCCAGCTTATCCGCGTCCCTCAAAGCCTTTGCCACTCTAATGTCAGGAAAGATGGATACATCACGGAGGCTATGGAAAAGCACGCTTGTGGCCGTCAGCCTGCCAAGCAAGATATTCTGTTCTTTGAACATGGCGTTAGCAAAGACCGCACCGGTCAGATGATGATAAGGCCGGAGGAACTTGCCTTTTGAAAGAGCCTCGTTAAATCCTCTGGCGGCAGCCATCATCAGTTTAAAAGATGGCTCGTCAGGCTTGAACCCGATCAGGATACTGCCAAGATTGTCTTCAGTTGGGACATGCTCAGAAAAGTTATCAGAAAATTCCTGCGCGGTGTCAACATCGGCTATATCGTGAATGGCACAGGCCCAGCGCAGGGCTTCGGCTCCCAGGCCTGTCAATTCCGGCTGTAACTGGACCGCTATAGAATGGACCCGCTTTCCATGGACATATCCGTGCACCCTGTTGTCCAGAAATCTTCCGACAAAAGTCGGCGTCAGCTTCTTGGAGAGAACACCACTAACTTCTGATCTTGACGGATAAGTGATTGACATGGCTTACCTTTTCAAATGGTCGGGAATACCTTCACCCGACGGCGGTTTTATATCAACATCTTTGCGCTCAATGTTGAGTCTGTCCCTTATATCCAGACTCGATTCGGCCACTTGTTTTTCAACTGCACCGGCAATATCTTTATTTCCAAAAATAACAAAACCCTTTGGCTGGTAGGACTTTTTCAATGAAACCAATCCGCCGATCATAATGGATGTTTGTTCTTCATCAAGTTCAAGCAGGGCAATATCGATCTTTTTCAAAGCGGCAAGAGTGGAAAGCCTTGAAAGATCGCATATCTTTGTGAGTTCGATGCCGGTGACATCGCCGCTCAAGACTTTGACCATGGCAAGTGCTTCATCGATCGTCATGACATTGCTCCGGGCAAAGGCGGCCATGACATCATGCTCGCTTTTTTTTATATAGAGGGGATGGGACCGTCCTTCTATCGTGACTGCCTGAACGACTTCCTCGGGTTTTTGTTGTGACACATGTCTGTCGAAGGAATCGCGGTTCTTTATTTCCCCGCCGCAGACAAGCCCGTTCTTGTCGCCCCTGTCGTCGTACTTTTTAAACTGCTTCCCCGCGCCGCTCACAAAGAGGCAAACATCGTTTACTTTCATATAGCTATTCCTCCTACTTGAGTTTCGGAGGGATGCCGGGGAAATTTCACAAAATGTTTTTAGTTGGTCGGCCCGTCGCACACGCCGTCCTGAAGGTCGTTTTCAACGTCAGTCAACAAAGTCCTGCAAGCGCCTGTCATGGGTCCCCCCGGAACATTTTCAAGATAATACTCAAGGTTCTCTTTGGCTTCCTGGCAATATCCCAGCTCATAGTAACATTTCGAGATAAAGTAATATGCAGAACTGCTGGGATCCTCGTTTGTATCTAAATATTTCTGAAATTCCATCAGCGCCCTGGGATACTCTTCCAATTCATAATAACAAACGCCAACATAATACTGACTAAGATTGGCCCACTTCCCTTCGGGATATTGCTCCAGGTATTCTTCAAAATTGTTCTTCGCGTTCGTATAATCTTGTATAGAATAGTAGGACCATCCGCAATCATAGATCGCGTCGTCCTTTATGGTCCTGCCATTAGGGAAACCCTCAACGCTTTCTAAATATGGGATCGATTCTTCATACCTTGCCAGGGATGAATAACCCTTGCCAAGATAATAATTGGCAAAGGCCTTGAAGTCGGTCAAAAGCCCGTAATCCGGCACGACCATTTCAGAAAGAATATCTACACCTCTGCTATAGCTATAATTATTTACAGCTTCTTTAGCTTCGAGCAGGAGAGGTATCTGTTCCAGCGAAATAGTGGCGGTCTCAACCGCTGTACCGCCGGGATATTTTTCAAGATACTGCCCATACAAGTCCTTGACCAGGTCAAGTTCGTCTATTTCCAGCAGATTGTCAATCTCACGCAAAAGGGTCTGTTCGGCATAAGGATTGTCCGGAAACTTACTCACATAAACTCCCCAGGCAGCAGCAGCCTGCATGTAATCCCCCACGGCCTCATAAGCTTCCGCCAGATCGATATAAACCTGATCCAGGTATGGATAATCGGGGTATTCATCGATTATCTGCTTGAACAAAATAATGGCACCCTCGTAATCCTGGTTGTTCAAGGCAACTTCCGCCTCGTCCCTTATGGCATTCACGACCACTTCAATATTCACCGCATCCGCTTGCATATCTTCCTGCGGAAGGTCTGTGCGGGCAATGTCGGTTTGAGCAATGTCTTCTGCCGCAGGGCCGGCATCCGCCACACCTGCGTCAGGCTCGATAACACTCCCACCATCCGCCTGAGAACTTGCCAGAATGGCATCGATCTCAGACAATTTATCTTGAGCCCAACCGCTAAATTGTGAGCCATTGCCATACTCGGCAACCACCCTCTCGAACATCGTTCTCGCGGCTTCATAGTCACCAAGCTCCAAGTAACAAACCCCTATGTAATACATGGCATTGTCAACATACTGCGAATCAGGATAATCGGTCAGCACCTTGTTAAATTCCACGATGGCAGTTTCAAACTTGCGATATTCATAGTTAAAAAAACCAAGGTAATACTGCGCATCATCACTGTACCCTGACACATAATCGTCATCCAAAATATCCTCAAGAGCGTTTAGGGCTTCCTCAAAAAAGCCTATTGCGTAATAGGACTTACCAAGATAATATTTAGCTCCATGGATCACTTCCTGGTCCTCACAACCTGTAATATTTTCATTTCCATTCTCGCAGCCGTTGATCAAAAAGGTCAGTTTTTCAACAGACTTGCCGTAGTCAAAGGCATCGTAAAGGTCTTTTGCCTCATTGAAAAGGTCCTGGGCGCCATAAGTCACGTTTTCAGGCCCATCCTCCGGCATCCAATCTGGCTCCGCTATGTCTTCTGCTGCCACACCAGCATCAGATTCGACAGCATCTTCGCCCTCTGCAATGTCAGCATCTTCCGCAATATCCGCAACAATCAGCCCCTTCAATTCTTCAATATCCTCGGATGAAATAATGTTCTGCACAAGCAGTAAGAATCCGTTTCTTCCATCCTCGTCAAGCAGATTGATGTAAGACTCAAAGTCGTTTATGCTAACAACGCCGCCGGAGGAAACAAAAGCCGCAAGGCATTCGCAGACCAGCGCGGGGTCAATTGGAATACCAGAGTTTAACATGGCCTTTAAAATGGCAGAATAAAGGTCTTGCTTCTGTCCCCATCCAAGGTAAGATGCAATTCCCCTGACAAAATCCAATGCTTGTCTGAAGCCTTCTTCCTTCTCGGAAGAGACCCTGTTCACATGAAGATTTTCCGTAATGGTCTTATAGGTATCAAAATTGACTGTAAAATATTCATCAATTTTCATAACGGAAGTCTTTTCACAGATGGATGCTATCCTTGAAACAAGCGCCAGCACATTATCTATGTGCCCCGAAAGACCTTGTTCATACCTGGCATCGTCTATCACCAGATGATAAAGTTCTACCAGGTCTCCGGCTTTATAGTGATAGTTGTCCATCATGAATTTTTCTAACTGCTGGCAAGCATCGTTCGATAAGAGCGAGATTTTATCTTCCACAGGCATTTCGCCTAAGATCAAATTCTTTATACAGACGAACATTCTGGCAACGGCCTGCTCTCTGAGCAAAAGATATTCGCCGGTCCTTTCCGACTCCATCAGGAACTGAAGGTAAAGCTCCGCCGCCTCCTCGTATTGTCCGTCATAATACAATTCATCAGCCATTTCCTTGAGCTTGTCCAGATCACTCGGCACCTCACAGCCGGCAATCAACAACGGCCATGCCATTATTGCCATCGGCAACATTGCCAGATCTTTGAGATCTTTAAATGTGACTTCCTTCTTTTTCTTTTCCTGACGGATCTCCGAATCCCCGGATTTCCCAGTCACGGATTTCCGGATCCCCTGATATCCAAAATTAATTTCATTTCCCATTATATTTTCTCCTTAAAACCTAACCGCCACGTCAATGCTGTACAATAGACTGTCTTCGTACGGCCTGCCGGGCAGGTAGACATTTTCACTCTTGTAACCGACAGATCCCCCTATTCCTATCTGATCGATGGGTGAATACATAAGGGATCCCTCGGCTAAAACTCCCCACTTCCCCCTGCGGTTAAACACGTGCAGTTCGGCTCCAAAATCAAACCTGGCATATTTGGCGGGCTGCCATTTTAAATTGTGAAGCTTGAGCCATCCTCCACCTGATTGTTCAAGCCCCTCCGTATTAACAGTGGTCTCCATGCCGGCTTCCATTACAGCGGGGCCAATGCGGAACGGCACTGCCAGCTGATAAAGCGGGCCGTTGGGTGTCATATAATAGTTAGTGCGAGGGATAAAGCCTGGCATTTCAAACTTGTCTTCACCCAGAAACACGTATTTTACTAACTGAATAGCCATATAAACGGCCGTTGGATCAATTAAGTTCCAGAGCGCACCAATGTAGATGTTCCAGTACGAAAAGCCCGGACCTTTAAATAGTCCCTTTTCGTGTATTTCTTCTGGCAGCCAGCCTTTATCCAAAAGCTCTTGATATCTCAGATCCTGTGAATCGTACCAGAATCCCGCCACATCACCTCGCGTGTCACCGCCCCTGTAAGCATCATCAAACTTTGACATTATGATCGTCCAGGTGGGATTGTTCCAGAGCATTGTATAGTTTGTAATATCTAATTTGGTGTCAAGGTACCAGTATGCTTTGATGTGATCTCCGCCGTTGACAAGCATATCGCGGTGCGCCCATTTGGAAGCATTTTGAGTAGATGCCGGCCCTTCGACAGTTCCAATGAGACTATTTAGCGGTGTCATGCTTTCGATCGGGCATTCCACATCTTCCCTTTGCCCGAATTCCGCAAGGAAGGGATTAAAGAGATATTTTTGTTCACATCCTATTTCTTTTGCCCGCCAGCCGTGCCCTGCTGTCTCGTGCACCACGCCACCTGAATACAGGGTAAAGGGCGCGTCAAGAAGGACCTGTTTTATCAGTCTGACATACCAGAGGTCATGGATGTTCAAAGCGTGCATGGCCCTGTCAAAGCCCTGGGCCTCTGTCACTTTATAGAAGGAATAAACGGTTTTAGTGATAAAACCAGGTGCTTCGGGGGTAACAGCAGAACCGCTATGCCAGGCGTCCGGCACACTAAGCTGATACTCCTGATAATTGGAATAAGGCTTCTTCTCGGGCTTCTCGGGCTTGATGCCTTTCCCTTTATTTTCCGTCAAATATATTGGACTTAAGGTCAGTTCCATGACTCCTCCAGAAATCTCGTTTCTCTGTCCACCGTTATATTATCGACAATATCCGGCCAAAATTTCAATTTTTGTTGTATAATAAAAACATGCCAAACGACCTGTTCTCAAGCGGTCCGGACATGCTGAATATGTCTTATGAAGAAGTTAAGGCAGCAGCCCTGAAATGCGCCAAATGCGATCTTCACAAAACCCGCAACAAAGTTGTCTTTGGCTCCGGTCCGGTTCCCTGCGACATAATGCTTATTGGCGAAGCCCCGGGAGCTGACGAAGACGAGCAGGGCGAGCCGTTCGTGGGCCGCGCCGGGCAACTGCTGACACAGATACTTTTAAGTGTGGATATCAAGCGGCCGGATGACATCTACATTGCCAACACCCTGAAATGCCGACCGCCAGACAATCGCGCCCCTCTTCCCGACGAGCAGTCAGCCTGCTGGCCCTTTCTTGAGGCCCAGATCAAGCATGTCAAACCCAGGATAATCCTGCTGGCCGGCGCCCCGGCCGTTAAAGCCGTGCTGAAAAGCCAGGAGCCCATCAGCAAACTGCGCGGCAAGTGGACAAAATTGCCAGGGACTGACATTTCGGTCATGCCCATCTTCCATCCTTCATACCTCCTGCGCAACGCGCAAAAGACCAAAGGCTCGCCCAAGTGGCTTACCTGGCAGGATATGAAGGAAGTCAGGGGAGCACTGGACTATTTCAAAAAACTGCGTGAGCTGGACAATGGCTAAGGTATTCTTCACTAAAGACCTGGAAAAACTCGATCGCTTAATAGATAAGTCCGAACTCATGAAGGCAATCGGCAAAGGCGACGAGGTTGCGTTAAAGATCCACTTTGGCGAACCGGGCAATAAGGCATTTGTAAAACCACAATACGCCAGGATAGTGGCGGATAAAGTAAAAAGAGCCAAAGGCAGGCCATTTCTTACCGACAGCAACGTCCTGTACCACGGACAAAGGGATTACACTGTAAAACACCTAATGGTCGCCCACAACCACGGCTTTACAGTGGAAGCGACTGGCGCCCCGGTCATTATAGCCGACGGCATCCATAGCCGCGATTATGTGAAGGTCGAGATAGACAAGAAACACTTCAAGGAAGTTTATATCGGCTCGGCCGGGTACTACGCTGACAGCATGATAGCCATTACCCACTTTAAAGGCCACGAGGTAACCGGCTTTGGCGGCGCCATCAAGAACATTGGCATGGGCCTTGGCAGCCGCGCCGGCAAACAACAAATGCACGCCGACGTGAAGCCTGAGGTCAACGAAAAAAAATGCACAAACTGCAATGTATGTGTTGATAACTGTCCAGTAAACGCCATATCCCCCAGTAAAGACGCAATTCATCGCGTCTCTATCAATCTAGATAAATGTATCGGTTGCGCGGAATGCATTGTAATGTGCCGCTTTGACGCCATTGCCATACAATGGTCGGAAGCAACTGACCTGATCCAGGAAAAGATCGCGGAGTACGCCCTGGGCGCGGCAAAAAACAAGGCGGACAAGATAGCATACATCAACTTTTTAACGGATATCTCGCCCAACTGCGATTGCTATCCCTTTAACGACAAGCCCATTGCTCCCAATATTGGGATACTGGCATCCTTTGACGCGGTGGCCATCGATCAGGCAAGCTATGACCTGGTAAATAAAGTTGAAGGAAGGATCGACGGTCCCGACAAGTTTCGCACCCTTTACCCCACGGTGGACAGCACCATTCAATTAAAGCACGCGGAAGAGATCGGCCTGGGATCAAGAGAATACGAGCTGGTCAGCCTTTAGATGAACAGCGTTTGGGCCGGTTTGAAGCCGTTAAAGTTGGGCACGGCAGAAGCCGAAGAGTAAGCCCCAATATTCTTTACATATACAACATTACCAACATCCATCTCCGGCAGGTCCTCGTTCAACGACAAAGTATCCAGGGAATCGCAGGTGGGCCCGGCCAGAGCGCTTAAGAACTTTTGCCCCCGCCGCAGGGTCTTAAACTCGTAACGGCAATGGTCAAATATCATGCCGGAAAAGTCGGCATAGACTCCATCGTTAAGATAATAGTAATTCTTGTTGTTGCGGAAGGTCCTGCCAATGACCTGGGTGACCAGAACACCGGCCGGCCCAACAAAGAAACGGCCAGGCTCGGCAATAAATTCCACGTCTTTTTCAAAAAGCTTTTTCATGTATTTGCGCAGTTGGCTGGCCATGTCCCGGAAAGTGACATGGTTGTCGTCGTCAAAATGGCGTATGGGAAAACCGCCGCCAATGTCCACTACCTTCAGGTGCAAGCCAACCCTCTTTGATTCTTCGAATATGGAGGATGTAACCTTTAGGGCATTGACATAGTTCTTGACGTTAACGCACTGCGATCCAACATGAAAAGCCACGCCCAGCGGGCGCAGGCCAAGGGATTTTGCCTTCTTCAGCAGAAAGATGGCCTGGTCGGCGTCGGCGCCAAATTTCAGCGAAAGCTCGACCGTGGAGCCGACATTGTCAACCTTGATGCGGCACAACACTCTGGCATTTGGGCAATATCTGGCAATTTTGTAAAGCTCGGACTCGTTGTCAAAGGTCATGAACTTTACCTTTTTCTTGTGCGCTTGCTCCAGGTCTTCGGCGGACTTAATGGTATTGGCAAAAATGATATCCCCGGGTGATGCGCCAAGAGAAAGAACATAGTCCATTTCAGCGGCTGACGCCACGTCAAAACATGAGCCCAGCTTGACGAAGGTTTTTATGACATCGGGGTTGGGATTGGCCTTAATGGCATAATATGGCCTAACATTGGGAAGATACCGCCTGAACTGCTCGAACTGGCCCAATAGAATATCTTTCCTTATTAGCATGATGGGCGACTTGTGTTTTTTAAGCATATCGCGGATCAGGTTTTCCAGTCCGCCGCCTTTGTTTTTCAATTCACCACCTCAACTTCGTGGAACTTGTGCTTGTCCACCAAAAAGGTGGTGAACTGCCAGATATCCTCCGGCGGCGGCGTTGGCATATCGAACTTGGTGAACTTGGTGTTCAAGTTCTTTAACGGCGTCCAGTCGTACGCCTGTGAAACAAAAGGCACTATGTAGGGCATGGAAACATCCAATATGAACTCATGGTCGGGAATGTCGTCAGGCAACAGGAATCCAGCCCTGGGATTTTTGATCATCCAGATAGATGCCGCCACCACTGAAATTGCCACCTGCATGGTGGTTGCCTGCTGGTGGGGGACAAGTTTGCGCGCGCTATGGATATCGAGCTTACTGCCGCACCACCACGACTTAAAATCGTGCCCCATCAAAAGAACGCCCAGCTCGTCGGCGCCATCGATTATCTCGTCGGACATGATGCGCTGGTCCTTTTGCATATGGAACTGCCGCATCTCAAGCTCGTGCAGGGAGTTGATGGCCACGTCTGAAGGACAATACGCATAGTGCACCGTCGGCCGGTAGATGGCCGTATCACCATCCCAAACGGTTAGCCTTTCCGATATGCTAAAGGCCTCGCCATGTCTGATCACCATGCCGGTTATTTCACCGCACGGCACCATGGACCGCACCCAGGTCCTCATGCCGATAGTGCTAAGGCATATCTGGTTCTTTGGGCCCTCTTTGTGGAAAAAAGAACCCCTGGGAACATGCCTTTCGTGCGTTCCCCACCCCAGTTCGGCGGGCGCGACGCCTTCCTCATAAAAGCCCTCGATGCTCCAGGTGTTCACGAACTCGTTGACCCGTTTAGGCCTGTCGGTGATCTGGGTGTCCCTTTCGGATATGTGGATCACCCTGACGCCTTCCAGCATGGCCAGTTGCGCGAAGCCGCGGCCGGAGATGCCCTTTTCAAGGGCATCCCTTCTGGGATCATCCGGCTTTTCGCTGATGATCTTTTTGGCAATATCCAAAAGCGCGTGCTTGGTAAAATGTGATACCAGCCCGGGATTTGCCCCATGGTCGACAATGGCGGTCGTACCATTGTTGTCCCCCCACCTCTTCAGCATGCGCCGCAACTCCATATGCCTGATATATAAAGTATATTTTGTCGGATCGTTCCTGTCCGCGTCTTTGTAAGGGTCCCATTCTTCCACGGAAGTGTTGATGTAAAGTATCCCGTTTTCCCTGCAATAGTCGAGCATGGCAATGCACTCTATATTCCAGGCCAGATCAATTATAAGGTCGCCCCTTCCAACATATTTTGCAAGAAGCGTTTTGTGATTTTCTTTGGTAACTTTTTCGTTGACATAATTGACCCCCCGGTCAAGGGAATCTTTTACGCGGGCGCGGTTGTCGACAAAATCCATGATCGTGACGTTTTGCGGGGCAACGTCAATGTGCCTGACAACCAGCGGTATGGCGCATTGCGATACCGACCCGCACCCGATTATCAATATCCGGCCATTGAACTTGACGAATTTCTTTTCCACCATTTGTTTGAGATCCTCCTTAAAACCAATGAAATTTTATTGTATCAAATATAGTTTTTTTTTACAATAAAAATTGATTGAGAAATTCTCGGAAACCTGCGAATGAACTTCGCGGTTTCCTCAGCTTGTTTTGGAAACCGAGACGTTTAGTCTCAGGTTTCCAAGAAAATTTGACTATTCATCTATCTTAATATATCCTAATATCTTCTACCATGATTTCAGACTTACTTTCAAGCGAAGAATTCAAAAAATTGGAAATGGAATACAAGTTCCTCTCGCGCGCCAGGAACAAGGTGAACGAGCTGGAAGACGCTTCCTATATCTTCTTTGATACCGAGACCACCGGGCTGGAGCCGGAAAAGGCCGAAATAATCGAGATCGCGGCCATTAAAGTAAAGAAAAAAGAGATCGTTAAGATATTCAACACGCTGATCAAGCCGATCTACCCCATTCCGTCAAACATTACACGCATAAACGGCATAGATAATAATATGGTGATGGGACATCCCAAATTCGACGAAGCTTACAAACAGTTCCTTGAGATGGTCGAGGACGACTGCATACTGGTAGCCCACAACGCAGAATTTGATATTGGGTTCTTGAACTGTCACAGCAAGCAAAAATTAAAGAACGATATTGTATGCAGTCTAAAAGCATCCAGGTTCGCTCTGCCCAACCTGGGAAGCCATAAACTTTCTTCAGTAGCCAAATACTTTGGCATACCCTCTGAGAACGCGCACAGGGCGCTGGCCGACGTGGAAATGCTTTACCAGATATGGTTCAAACTGCTGGATAAACTGCGCGCGAAACAAATAATTACGCGTGATGATCTGCGAAAGATCCCGGGGTAAGGACGTAATGAGTTGCGCCCCTCTAAAAAAAACGCTAGAATAATCATAATGAAATTTATCGAAGACGTCTGCATCCGCGCAAAAAAACTGAACAAGACCATCGTCCTGCCCGAGGCCGAAGACACCCGCGTACTTAAAGCCGCGGAGCTTTTGACAAAGGGCAAAGTCGCCAAAATACTGCTGGCCGGCAAGACCGAGGCAATAAAGAGCATTGCCGGGCGCCACCAGATAGACATATCTAACATAGAGATCGCCGACAACCTTTCCTCTCCGCTGGCTCCGGAATATGCCGAAAAGTTCGCCCTAAAGCGCGAAAAGAAAGGCATGACCCTTGAAAAAGCCAAACAGCAAATAGCCGAAGACCCCATGCTTTTCGCCGGTCTGCTGGTCGAGCACGGAAAAGCGGACGGCATGGTGGCCGGCGCGACGCACTACACTTCTGACACCATAAGGGTGGCGGTGCAAACCGTGGGACTGGCCAGCGGCAACACTATTATCTCAAGCTTTTTTGCCATGCTCACGCAAATGAAACAATACGGTGAAGACGGCACGCTCTTTTTTGCCGATTGCGGGGTCATGCCCAACCCTAACGCCAAACAGCTTGCCGAGATCGCCATTACCACCGCGTCTTCTTTTATCCGCCTTACGGGGAAAGAACCGCGGGTGGCCATGCTTTCTTTTTCCACGAAGACCTCGGCCGTTCACAAAGATGTTGACAAGGTCGTTGAGGCCACAAAGATCGCCCAACAAGCAAAGCCCGATCTTTTGCTCGATGGCGAACTGCAGGTTGACGCGGCGCTGGTAGAACAGATAGGCAAGCGCAAGGCACCGGCCTCACCGGTGGCCGGCCAGGCCAACATTTTGATCTTCCCCGACCTTGACGCCGGCAACATTGGCTACAAGCTGGTCGAGCGGCTGGGAGGCGCCATCGCGCTGGGACCCATCCTTCAGGGATGCGCCAGGCCCATAAACGACCTCTCGCGGGGCTGCAGCGTGGACGACATAGTGAACGTCGTCGCCATAACCGCGCTCCAGAGCCAGTAAAATGAACAAAGCCTACCTTTCCACCCTTATAAAAACCTGTAAGAGCAAAGGCGCGACATGCGCTGAAGCCTATTATGTTTCCTCTTTCACCACCAAAGTCGATGTTTTGAACCAGGAAGTGGAATCAATTGACGAGATGAAAGAAATGGGTTTGGCCCTGCGCGTGATAAAAGATGGGAAGCTGGGCTTTGTCTACAGCTCAAACCTTGAGGCCGAGGACGCGGAAAGTCTGGCCGGACAGGCACTGCACAATGCCGGAAGTTCGTCAGAGGACAAGTTCAACCTGCTTCCCTCGCCCACCGATTCGATCAACGGGCACCCTACCAATTATTACGATCCGGCCATATCGCAGATAGGCATAGAGGAAAAAATAAAGCTTGCCCGCGCCATGGAAGTGGCGGCCTATGACTACGACGAAAGGATCAAGAAGACCGAGAAGGTATCCTTTTCCGATTCCGAGCTTGAGGTATGGATATTGAACAGCAGGGGCATTGACGCCCACTACAAAGCCAACTATTGCGGCGGCATGGCCGAGGTGATAGCGCTTGAGGACGGCGGAGGCGACGCCGGCATGGGCATAGACTTTGTAACGCTCCACAAGAACTTCGACGCCAAAAAGATAGGCGAAGAGGCCGGTCGCAGTGCCACCCAGCTTTTGGGGGCTGGTCCCATCCCTTCGCAAAAGATGAACATAATCCTGGAACCCAAGATAGGCGCCGAGCTTTTGGGGATAATAGCCAGCTCTTTTTCCGCCGACAATGTTCAAAAGGGCAAATCGCTCTTCGCGGGGCAGATGGAAAAAACAGTGGCCTCGGGCCAGATAACCATAATTGACGACGGCATGCTGAAGGAAGGAATAGCTACCACGCCTTTTGACGCCGAGGGCGTGCCGACGCAGGAAACAGCGCTGGTTGAAGGCGGGGTGTTGAAAGGCCTTCTTCACAACGCGTACACAGCGGCAAAAGATGGTGTGTCATCGACGGGCAATTCGCAGAGGGGCTCTTTCAAGACACTGCCGGGCATATCGGCCAGCAACATTTATATCAAACCAGGCCCCCATCTGGCCGCGGCCATTATCTCAAAATGCCAGAAGGGTTTATATGTGACAAGAGTAATGGGCCTGCACACGGCCAATCCTATTACGGGCGAATTTTCGTTTGGAGCGTCGGGGATACTGGTGGAGAACGGCATAAAGACCAAACCGGTGAAAGGAATAACTATCGCTGGAAATTTGATCGAGATGTTAAAGCAGGTGGAGGCAGTAGGCTCTGACCTGCGCTTTGTGCCCTATTCAGCCAATCTTGGGTCCCCGACCCTGCTGATCACGGGGATCAGCGTTAGCGGGAGCTAATAACTTATTAACATTGGATCATGACGATGATGCCAGATCCAGTCTTCAATAATTTTAAATCTGTTAAAAGACTCCCGAATGGTTTGCAAGTCTTCATCTTGAGGAACACCAGATGATTCAATATCTTCCTTTACAAATCCACAAGTCACAATAAATGGGGTAACAAGGTTGTTTATAAGATCCTCCCAACCCTTCATCTCTACAAGTTTTTTCCCGACTATCTCCCCTGCTTTCGCTTGAAACCTGTTTTCAGCATAATTCAAAACCTGTTCATTAAAGATACGGTCGATCTCGCATTTTTTATATTCTGGCCGAAAATATTTTTGAAAAGAAATAAAGCCCAACAAATTTCGAATTTCGTCAGCCCCTTTAAGACCACGAAATTTTTCCAGAAAGAATACCTTGAAGGGCTGTCCCCCCAAAAAAGCGGATTTTAGGCCCACATCAAACTCCGTGATCCTGGGCCGCGAATTAGCAACCCTTAGATATCTATAATACGCTTGGATATTTTGTGCGCCGCGAATTGGCGTGGTTTTTATGCTCACGCTTATTTATCGTGTGCTTTTTCGAGAAATTTCAATTTATATGCTAGATTCCTCGAAGAATCAAGCATATGCCCCAGAATAGCTTTGGAAAGCTTTTCGCCAGCCACTACCGGCTGGCAGAGATTTTTTATCTCAATGGGGATATATTCAACCTTGACCAGGGAATCCTTGTAAAACGTATATCTG
>JAHJBW010000114.1 GCA_018813405.1 Candidatus Margulisiibacteriota bacterium
ATACGGGTTTTTGGCAAAATTACAGCCGCCGCGCAGGAAAAGATCATGCAAAACCTCTATTTCTGTGCCCAGGGCGACGCTCGATATCATGTCCGTATCACTGATATTGTTATCATTTATATCAAGAGCCATCAAAAGCCTGTCACCAAAAGCATTGTAAGAAAAACCAACCGCTGTTGAGGGGTTTAACGAATAGATAATTCCGTAAGATCCTGTGAACCCGGTGTTATAAAGGTTCTCTATCGCCACGCCAATGCCAGCATTTTCTGCGGGCCTGAACAGCACCCCAAAATCCAGTCCGTAAGCTTGATAGTCGGCGTTGCCCAGTATTCCCGTCATTTGCTCGAACATCCTGTGCGCCTTTACCCCCAGCGATACCCAGTCGGCAACGGGATACCCGTATGCCAGTATCATATCGCCTACCGTATATGTCGCGTTTCCGGACGGAAATATCGGATCGCTGCTTACATATTTGTACTGAACGGCCAGGGCGTCATAACCAGCGGCAAAAGTGCCGTACCTGCTTTTAAAAGCGCCGGCAAATGTCATGTCCGTGGTGTCGGTGTAGGGCACGCCGTATGAGCCCTGAAGCTCGTGGCGGCCAAGATTGCCCAGCCCAGCGGGGTTATAGAAGACAGCGTCGCTGTCATCTGCCACACCAACAAAGGCGCCGCCCATTGAAATGGCCCGGGGAGAAACCGCGAAAGCGGGAACGGACAGCAACATGACCAAAAGAACAATACAAACCTTTTTCATAAAAAACCTCCTAAAATTCTTTCTAAAATCCAATTTTCAACCCTATCCTGTGCGCGCTGCCCAGATCCTCATATGGCACATACGCGTAGTCCACATTAAAGCGCGAGAGCCGCAGTCCCACGCCGATCCCCCAGTTGCCGCCGGCATTCTCCTGTGTCAGCGTATTATAGCCGCACCTTAACGCCAGTATATCGTTCATTATATACTCAAATCCCAGGTTAGCATACACGTCCCTGTCGCCGGGCAGGTTGCAGTCTAACGCGACAAGTAATCTGTCCCAAAATACCTTCGAAAATCCCATTCTCATGGTCTCTCCCAGCTTGTCGCCGCCGGAAGAACCAACGTTCATAAGTGACAATCCAAAATTCATCCCCAGTGGTTCACTCTTATAGGTCAAGCCAAAATCAAATGACGAGCCGCCCTCGCTATAAGCATCTATATTTTCCTGCAGCAGCTTCGCGCTCGCGCCCAGGCAAAGATTGCTCCAAACCTCTTTCGCCCAGGTAAGATTAAAGACATAGGAGCTGGGAGTAAAAGCGCGGCCTGTCCCCGTCCTGTTCGTAAGCGTGGTCTCCTCGATAGCGCCGTAGTTAAGATAGAAGGCGGAAACGCCGAAATTGCCTATTATTGAAGGCTGGAGGTAGTGGACCGTGGAATAGTTGGTATCCAAAAGCCACATATTGTACGTGGCCGAAAGCTCGGGCCGGGTAAGCCGGCCAATGCCCGCCGGGTTCCAGTACATGGCCGTAACCTCGTCCGCCACGGAGGAAAAAGCCCCTCCCATGCCCGCGCCGCGCACGCCGTTGCCAATGCTAAGGTAGGCGGCCCCTGTCGAACCCGCCTGAGGGCTTTCCGCGCTGGCGCACGCCGCCAGCAGAAGGCAAATTATTAAACTAGCGAATAACGGCGATCTTGCCACTTCGTTTTCCTCCACTATCGGTTATAACAACGTACAAATAAATGCCCGGCACAACGCTCCGGCCGGATGAATTGATGACCGGCCATGCCAGGGACGATGACCCGGGGTTGTTCCTTGATTTCCATACCAGGTTGCCTGAAATGTCGTAGATGCGGACGGTCACATCTTCGGTAAGCCCGTCGAAATAGACGTTCGCGCCAGACGCGATCTGCACGGGGTTAGGATATATATGCATACCGGGAATGCTTGCGCCAACTACATAAAGCTGTGTCTCCCAGACCGTTTCATTGCCCACCCCATCAACCGCGACTATCTTTATAGTATGATTGCCGTCGGAAAGCTTGTTAGCATCATCAAGCGCGAAAACAGCCCTGACAGACTTGCTGTCAGCCGTTTTGACAGCCAGGGAGCTAAGCGACTTTGGCTCGCCGCTGTCTATCTCAAAATGGCTGGCGCCCAGATCGAGGCTGTATTCGTCATCCACCACAAAGCTTATCTCGGGCATGTTCTTTATTGACGCGCCGGAAGCTGCCGTCCTGCCGTCTACCATGAAATCCGAGACATTCGGCCCTTCTGTATCCTCGATCTTGACCACCGCAAAGGTGCCAAACCTGTTGTATTCAAAAAGCCTCGAACCATACGCTCCCGTTCCCGATTCGATCATTTGCCATTCAGAATTTTCCGCATCCCAAAAAAGAACACCGTCCCCTTCATAATCGGACGGAAGGCAAATATCAATATTAGATGAGAACTCGTTTACCTCGCTGTTGATCCTGTAGTAGATATCCAGGTTTGCAACTCCAGGCGGCAGGTCAGACGGAGAGCTGACATTGCTGAAGTTCACTGTCGCAAGCTCGACCGGCGAGACACCGAAAGGAATTACCACAAAAGCTTCGTACTCACTGTCGTAAAAGGTCTTATCTTCTCCATGAGTATGTCCGCTTACGCTAAGGCTGGCAGTTCCCGCGGGATCCACCGTTTTAATGCTGAATGAATTGTAGCCTTCTTTGATCTCTACGGTCCTTTTCCAGGTGCCATCGGTGGGATACTCAACACCAGAGCTGGAACTGTTGACTTGGATTGTCAGCCCGTCACTTCTGCTGCCCCGCAGGACCATGCTGGTGGTCATCGAATAGTGCGGTATTTCTTCGACGGTTGGAGCAGGAGGACGAGGAGAACTGACTGTTACCTGCACTTCAGCGCAAAACTCGCCCCAGTTGCCGCAATTGTCCTGCGCGCGTACTTTGTAAGAATAGGTCCCTGCTGGCTTGAAAGTGATAGTTATGTTGTTGGCTTCAAGATTTTGGTCAGTACTTTCATCTGTGCCGGTTTTTGTTTCCACCACGTTATATTGGGCAATACCAGATTCGTCATCAGGCACGGTCCAGGAAACCGTATAGTTGCCGCCGCTTTTATCGCCGGTTACGGAAATAGAGGGCGCCTCGGGGGACGTTGTATCGCATGAAACATTAACTATCTCAATATTGCTCCAGTCGCTTAATTCTCCGGAGTTGTTTTTAGCCCTTACACGGTAAGCGTATGCCCCCTCAGACCTGCCGGAAACATCATAGCTGGTGCTGGAAATCCCGGAAGCAATGGCAGAAAAATCGCCAAAGCTCCTTATTGATATATCATCCACATAAAAGCCTTCTTTTACAATAGAATAATCGTTATCGGCCTGGAACCTGATATAAACAGAACTGCCCGCATAGGCCGCAAGGTCATATATCTTTTGGGCCCAGGACCCAGAACTGCCGGTAAATCTGTCAAGCTGGGTCCAGTTGACGTTATTGGTCGAGACCTGCAGCAGGACATCATCACACCATTCCTCGGTATCGTAATAACACCAAAAGGACAACTGTCCGCCGCTCGATGGCACGGCAATGGGATCTTTTATGCTCATGGAGCTTAAAAGATAGTCAACACTTCCAGAGAAATAGCTGTAGCTTCCGCTATGCGCCCGCATAGTTGAAAGCGCAAAGCCTTCGGCTAGCTGCCATTTGCCGGGACCCGACTCCGCGTCATCAGAGAACACTTCGCTTGAGCTTGCGGAAGCGCTCTCCTGCAGTTCGTATGATTCTATCCCGCCGGTATCTGCCGCGGAAATCCAGCTTAAAGTAAAGTTCCCGTCAAAATCCTTTTCCATTTCGTTTAGCCTGGGCGCCACAAACACATTTTCCACTCCGAGCGCCCGGACAGCATTCACTCTGCTATAGCCGTAATAGTCATCTTTGCCCGCGTCGCCCAGGTCGTCGGCAGAATTTTGCATAGCTATCCTGACCTGTTCATTATTGAAGGCCGGCTTGTTGGCGATTACGAGCGCGGCAACGCCAGCCACATGCGGACAGGCCATGGATGTGCCGTCGGACCTGTAATAGTTGGTCCCAACTATGTGACCGCCGCCGCCATACATGTCCGTGCCCGCGGCGCGCAATGAAAGAACGTCCTCTCCCGGCGCGGCAAGTTCGATGGAATCGCCCCAGTTGGAGAAATATGAACGAGAATTTGAATGGTTTATCGAGGCTACCGCAATGACTGTGTCCAAATTTGCGGGACCGTAAAGATCTACATCATTGCTGTCATTACCCGCCGCCGCCACAATTACACAACCCATTGAATAGGCATAGGCCATGGCATCATCTATTAGTTCGTCGTTGCCCCAGCCTCCCCAGCTGTTGCTCAAAACGTCGGCGCCGTTGTCAACAGCGTAAATGATGGCTTCCGCAAGGTCTTCTTCCCAACCATAGCCTTCACTGTTCAACGCTTTTAACGGCATTATCTTTGAATTCCAGGAAAGGCCTGCTATTCCCGCTCCGTTGTTGCCTGCCTCGCTTATTATGCCGGCGCAGTGGGTACCATGGCCGTGGTCGTCCATGGGATCGGTTCTCCTGTTATAAAAATCCGCGCCTCGGACATCGTCTATATAACCGTTGCCATCATCATCTATCCCGTTGTCAGCTATTTCATCGGTATTGCTCCACATACATGAAGACAATTCCGGGTGGTTATAATCCACCCCTGTATCAATGACAGCCACGATCACATTTGAGCTTCCGGTGGTGATGTCCCACGCGCCCGGGGCGTTGATGGTCTTCATTCCCCACTGGTCATCATAGCTCTGCCCCCAACTGCCGGAAGAGGAATAGTACGGGTCATCGGGCAGCATTGATATTTGATACTTGAGACTGGGTTGGGCATTTTCTATGTGGGGATTTTCCTTAAGTTCGGCAATAATTGAGTTGATATCGGCATCTTCGGGAACATCAAGAACAAAATAGCGGGACATATCGGGCGGCGTCGGCCGGTTTTTGGGCTTTCTTTTGGCTCGGGCGGGAAATTTGGCGTCGAGGGCTTTTACTGCCGCGCCTTTTTGGAACAGTTTTTTGGTCTTAAGCACTTTGATCTTCTTGAACACATCCAGGGTGGAGATATCGCCCTCCGCTCCCGCTTTTAGCTTTACTATAACTTTGCCTGGCTGATATTCAGCCTTTTTTGAAGTTGTGAAAACCGCCTGTGACGGCGAGGCGCCAATGACCCACAGACAAAAGATCATCACAAGGACAATTCTTATTTTTATATGTTCAATATTTTTCATTTTGAATGTATACAGGCACTTTTATACAGGTCGCATCACTGTTGCTGACATTGTTAGCCCTGAGAGTAAACCAATAAAGGCCGGTCTGCAATTTCATCCAGGTCGTTTCACTCGCCCTCCAGAGGTATTCCAGGTCTTTGCCAAAGCCGATATAGTCATCGCTGATAAGATACTGATACTCGCCAGACATGGTCTTCCGAGAAACGCTAAGGTACCAGGTAGCTTTGTCCTCGCCCTTTACGGAAAAGTTGATATTACCTTTATCCATGCCAATCTCGCATATCCTCGGACCAATGTCATATGACAGTATTTCAACGCCGCTTCCATATATATCATCACGAAAAACACCTTCAGGAGTATTGGTAACCGGAAGATTTTCTTTGAGGTAATCAATATCAAGGTCCGGCGGCACCTCACCCATCGCGAAAGCGACGGATGAGATGACGCAAATTACTAAGATCAGTGAAATGATGTAAGACTTCAAGTTGAGTCTCCCTTTTTGGGCCATGATCTTCCGTAATTGTTTATCGACATATAGCATATAAAATTTCACTTTACAATAAGAATTATTGGATATTTAGAAATCCACATTGAACCCAAAAGCGAACAGCAACGGAAGCCCGAACCCTACCCTGAACCTCAGGTTGTCACCGGCCAGGAACATCCAGCCGTATTCAACGTTCAGGGGATAGATGAATAGAACCGTACCAAAGGTAAAATAGTTCAATACGTTCTTATCTATTTTTTGGCGGATCAGGCTGGAAAGTTGGGTGCTCAGGATATTTGCCTCACCGTATTCATTCTTTATGGATAGAAAAGCATCCTTCAGCTCATTTTCTGAAGGAGTACCATATATCCAGGTGTAGCCAAACCCTGCCCAGTTGGTGTAACCCATCTCACCTTTCGGATATCCAAATCCATCTTTTATGACAGCGCCCAGGAACGGGTTGCCGGCCAGGCCCAGACCAAAGGTAAAGTGGGTGTTGTCCCTCACTTTGAGCTCAAACTCACGGTCAAGGTCAACGGCGGCAAGGGACAACGAGGCCAATAGAACAAGGGACACGAGACAAATCACTGCTTTTTTCATCTTTTTGCCCTCCTTTTTGGCAATTCAACCTATTACTAGCAATTTTCATGCCAGGCCAATCTTCCAAAGGCGACGTTGCGCAACGTCGCCTTTGGTGGAAAAGTGTAGTATTTTCCGACACCAAGTGTCAGATTTCACTACACTTTGAATAGTCTGCCTGAAGCGGGCTCTCACAGCGCATGCGATAAGTCGTGGTGGTATAGAAATTGCTAGATATCCTGTGGAGGTAACAACAATGGACCTATACATCTTAAAGTACCCGCTCAGAAGGATCCTGGAACCACTGGCAAATAGAATGATCAAGTTCGATCCTGACCACCTTGGCTATCTGGCAACGTTTATTTCTCTCATGACCGGCACACTATTTATATTCTCGAGCAAGCATCCATACCTGTTATTAGTTATAATCATTCTAATATTGTTAAGAATGGTCCTTAATACCCTGGATGGCGTTATAGCAATAGCACAAGATAAAAAGGATATTCGAGGAGAGATCGTCAACGCGCTACCGGACCGATATTCGGATGTTTTCCTTTTCATCGGAATTTTCCTCTCCGGACTTTGTGACCAGTCCATAGCCATCCTGGGTTTAGCCACGATCTTTCTGGTCAGCTATACAGGGATGCTGGGCAAGGCAATTGGAGTCGAATGGCAGCATCATGGCCCACTTGGAAAAGTAGAAAGATTGATCATGGTCATGATCAGCTGTTTTCTGCAATTCGTTATTGCGCTCTTTAACATATTTCCATCAGTACAAATATTTACGATCACATTGGCTTTGTTTGTCGTCCTGGGACAATTAACAGTATTCCAGCGCCTGCAAGGAATGCTTAAGGAGATCAAGCTAAAAGAAGGAGGAAAAAGCATGAAAAACGTTGCCGTTGTATATGATTCAATGTCAGGGAACACAGAAAAGATCGCCAGGGAAATAGCCCGAGGAATAGGATGTCCGTGCTATTATAAAACCACATCTCTGCCCCACCCTTTAAATAGCTATGACCTGGTAATATTTGGTACGCCAAATCTCAGGGCAAAGGCTTGCGATACGATCACTGGCATGTTCAAAGAAGGCATTTATCCCCGTTCTTTCGCCATTTTTACTACTTTTGGCTTGCCTGTGTGGGGACCTGTTTCTTCGATCTCATTGATCAGGGGGCTGAAGAAATTGTGGAAAAACTCAAAGATTAGATATCTGGGAGATTTTATGTGCCCCGGCTATCATAAAAAGTTCAAGACCTATGTTGGCAGGCCTTCTGCTAAAGACAAGGAAAATGCTTTTTTGTTTGGGAAGAGAATGAGAGAAAGACTGGAAGATCCTGGCGTGATCAGCAGATTTAGGGACATTTGCACCGCTTTCGTCATTAAAACACTTGGAAGATTAAGTAAAGGCATAAATATGTCTTTCAAATACGGCTTTACGTCAGGCATTATGCTTGACTATGTTTACCAGAACAAACCCGAAGGCAAGCTCGTGATAGGGAAATGGATAGACAAACAATATTTGCAAAACCCTGGATGGCAGGGCATTAGAAGAAGAAAAGAAAATC
>JAHJBW010000115.1 GCA_018813405.1 Candidatus Margulisiibacteriota bacterium
CATGACACTTACAGCTTGCATGATAGTTAAAAACGAAGAAAAGATGCTCCAAAAAACCCTGCCGACACTGGCCAAAGGGGTCGACGAGATCATCCTTGTTGACACCGGTTCTACCGACAACACTATCGAGGTTGCCAAAAAGTACGGCGCCAGAGTATTTCACTTCCCCTGGATAAACGACTTTGCCGCCGCCAGGAACGAATCCCTCAAACACGCTAACGGCGACTGGATCATTTGGATAGACGCCGACGAATTTATCAAAGAAGAAGATTGGAAGAAGCTCCGCTCATTTTTAGGCACTGCCCCTCAGCATGCCTACATGCTCAGGCTGCTTGAATGCAAGCCTGGCGAGTCTGAGGGAGCTTCTTTCTATTTTCGCGCCAAGGTCTTCAAGAACAGGGAAGGTATTCACTTCGAAAGGGCTATCAACGAACAACTGTTCACAAAAGAGGGCAAGATCGTTTCGGGTGACCTTATTACCGGAGCCGATATCTATCACTGGGGCAGAATGCTGGACGATGACAGGATGAACAAAAAACACGAAAGAAATATCAACATGCTCAAGGAAGCCATCAAACAGAACGACAACGATAAATACTACCACTTCCTGCTGGCCAACAACCTTAAAGACATGGGCCTTTATCAGGAAGCTGTCATCGAATACGACAAGACAATCGCTCTTGACAAAGAAAAGAGCCTGGCCGCCAAAGCCCATACTTACCGCGGCTGGTGCTTATACAATCTAAAACAATTCAAGCCCGCCTATCTTTCCGGCCTGGAGGCCATGAAGATAGACAAGGACGAACCCGGGGCCTACAATCTGATGGGCACTGTCTGCCTTATTTGCGGCATGATCGACCAGGCTGAGGATTTCATAAAGCACGCGGTGGGCATGGAAGCCCCCAGGGACGACACACAGAGGATCTTCGACGTAAAACAGCATAAATATCAGTCCAACTTCTTGTTGGGCGAGGTCTACCTTAAAAAAGGCGATAACTCTTCCGCGAAACAAGCTTTTGAGCTTGCCAGGAGCTTTGACGCTACCGACGAGGTCGTTCAAAAACTGGAGGCGCTTAGATGAGCTTTAGCAGTGCAATAGCCAATAAAGCGGCTTCGCAGGAAATGGCCATAGTTGGCAGCCAGGCGGCCGCCAACGAGCTGAAGGACCTGGTCGAAAAGAACATTGACGATCAGAAGCAGGTCTCAAAAAACGATGTGCAAAAACTGCTGGAAACTTCGCCGGACAAGGGCGCCAAAGAGATACTCAAGGACCTGGTCGCCAAGATGGCGGGCTCCAACATCAGGCTTTCCGCGGAAGATTTCTCCGTAAAGATGAAACAGCCGCGCGGCCGTGCCAAAGACGAACTTGACCTTATGCTGCAGAGCAAAGAAGAAGGCTCTGATAGCGTGTCCTTGAATGCTACTCTGCAGGCCATCCTCAAGGCTAAAAGGACCGGATCACAGGGGCAGGGTACGGGCACCGGCAATGGAGAGTCCGCGCAGGAAATTGCCAGCAAAGAAGCGACGGTTGAAAAGTTCACCAATGCCTTTATCCAGTTCGTTTGTAACGGCGGCACCGAGATAAAGAAAAAGCTTGAAGTGCTGGAGTCCAGGCTCAGGGACCAGGGCCTGACCGAAAAAGAGATCCTTGAACTGAAGAACAATGTGCGCAACCAGATGCGCGGCGAGATATCTTCCCAGGTCAGGGAAGGCATGATAAAGCGTCTTATGAGCCAGCCCAAGACCCTTGACTGGGCGCTGGCCAGCAAAGAGGTCAACAGCGCCATTGACTTTGCTTTTTTGAATAAAGAACTTGGTGAATACGAATTCGGTAACTACAAGGGCGGCAACCTGCAGGACAACACCGATGCCCTTAAAGGCGAGGCGTTCCGCGAAGTCAGACAGTTCGTTAAAGAAGAGCTCTCGAGCCAGCTCATCTCTAAAGATCTGGGCAACCCGGCCGCCGACAAGGAAGTTAAAGAGTTCGTCGAGCTTGCCAAAAAGTTCAAGATCAACCTTAAGGTGTTCGGCAGACAAATGAACGTAAAATTTGCCCACGAGGGCCTTATTCCCGTACCGCAGGAACACTATGCCAATTCTCTTCTGGCTCAGGGCGGCATGGACCAGGGCAAACGCGAAAAGACCGGCTACGAGTTCACGCGGGACGACGAAAAAGAACTTCTCATAAACAGACTGCGTATCCTGTTCATGAGAAGGGCTGTAAAAGGCGGCCTTGCCACCGCGCTTGAAACTTCCTTCAAAGTAAGGAAACTTAAAAATGGCCTTATCAAGCTGGGCGTGCAGTTCGGGGACTTTGAGCGCATAGAGAAAGAAGGCAAAGCGCTTGCCAGGGTAAAGGTCATGGATATGCTGCGTGAGTCCCTGGCAGAAAGGGCCACACTTTATGAGCTTGCCGGACCGGCCTTCAAACTTGTTGAAGCCAAGATCAAAGGTCTTGTAAACAACCTTAACAGGCTGGGGGTTGAACTTGAGAGATTTGAGTTCGAAACCCTGCGCGATGATGCCAACAGAAAGATGTTTGACGTGGCCCGCAACGAATTTCTGCAGGCCAGATCGGTCCATTACGCCAAGCCCGGACCGATAACTGAAAAGAAATTGAAGCTTCTTGAAAAGTTGATGATACGGCTTAAAGAAGAATCTGAATTGGAGTTTGAAGTTCCAAAGTTTGAAGTTGGGAGAATATCAGATGGTTGCTGAAGCCAACAATATCAATAAGCTGGGGCTGATAGCGAACAAGAACCAGGTCGCCGCCAAGAAGGCTGACAGGTTTGAACATCCTTCGTATGAAGATTCTGTCACCATAAGTGATGAGGCAAAGGAAGGTCAAACCCCTTTTAGTATTGAAGACCTTGGCTTTAGCGTGAACACCTCTTTTTCACAGATAGATCTTTTGATCGGGCAGTTGAACCTGCTGGCAAATTGCTGCAACGAGATCAACGCGGCGCTGGACCAGGCGCATGAGGCCGACGAGGAAGCTGTGGAGGAAGAGGACGAAGAGCGGGAATATATGAAGGAGCTTGAGAAAAAACTGGAACGCACCCGCACCGATGTCCAACAAATTGCCAAACAGGTGCAAGATGCGGTGGCCATGATGGCCTCGGCCTCCCTTAACCCCGAAACCGCGCAAAGCAAGGTTGCAGCCGCGGCCGATGTTATCATGAGACTGCAGTCCTCTATAAATTCTGCGCTTTCTTCGCTTGGCAAGCTTGTTGCTGGTATTCAATCTTCCAAAGGCAAGACCGACCCTGTACAAATGGATTCCATTCAAGCCTCCAAAGGATCTCTTGAAAGATCACTTCTCCAATTGAACACCGTCTACAAGGCGTTGCAGGAAAAGATCAGGTCCACTCCCGGCAAATCCCTCAATATTTATATTCCCACACCAAATACCCCGTCCGAGCAGGCGGGGGAGAATTTGGTGTGGGAATTTATTTGATCTGTGCTAAAATATCTTCATGAAAATACTCTACGTTGCTCATGGCAATTTTTGGGGTTCGACCTGGCCATATGCGTTCATAGATAGTTATATAGAAGGCACCCTGAAAGGCATGGGGCACGAAGTTAAGGTCTACGATATCTTCTCCAGGGTCAGGACATTTGACCACTTCTTCAGGGAATACGCAAAAAAACGAAAGCTTACCAAAGACCAGTTCCTGGCGATCCTGGATGACGAGGCCGGACAGGCGCTTCCTTTTGAGGTGCTCAACTTTGAACCCGACCTTGTCCTTCATATTGTCGGGCGCCTGACACCAAGGGTCCTTAAGGCCGTGAAAAAGCTCAACAAAAGGACCGCTATCTGGTTTATGGACGACCCCCAGGAAATAGATGTCACCTCCAAAAAAGCCAAGTTCTACGACGGGGTTTACACTATCGAGTCAGCCTGTCTGGATGCCTATAAGGAGGCAGGGTCTTTGAACGCGCAATTCCTGCCGCTGGGATGTTTTCCAGCTGTCCATAAAAAGATGGAGGTGGAGGACAAATACAAGAGCGATATTTGTTTTATCGGAGTGCCTTTTCCGGCGCGTGTTGAGTTCTTTGACTCGCTGGCCGATTTCCTCAAAGACTACAATGTCAAGATAATCGGCGGGGGGCCCAGGGTGGGCAGTTCAAAGGATCCCTGGATGTGGCGCAGAAAGCTGAAACGGCTTGATGTTCTGGATAAGTTCATTACCGACGAGATCGTCTTTCCCGATGAAGCCGCCAAATATTACAACGGCGCCAGGATCAACCTTAATGTCCATCGCGACCCGGTCGATGCCCGATTTTCGCACGGCAATTCAAGGGGGATATTACCCAGAGGCATTTCCGGCAGGTCGTTCGAAATAGCCGGCTGCGCGGGTTTTCAAATTCTCGATGACAAACGCTCGGATGTGGGCGTTCATTTTAACGTCGGGCAAGAGGTCCTGACATTCTCAAATCTTGATGATCTCAAGCAAAAGATCAAATACTTCTTGAAGCACGACGCAGAACGCATTGCCATTGCCGAAGCCTCACAGAAAAAGGCTTACTCCCACCATACCTACGAAGAAAGGCTCAAGAAAGTTCTTTCAAACCACTAGCATTCTCTGTTATAATAAAAGGTTAAACTAAAATAGGGAGGATTATAACTATGTATCCAACGAAACATAAAAAATTGATCAGCTGGGTGAAGGAATGCGCGGAGATGTGCAGGCCGGACAAGATCGTTTGGGTTGACGGATCCGAAGAGGAAAAGGACCGCCTTGAAAAAGAGGCCTTTTCAACCGGCGAGCTGATACAACTTAACCAGAAGAAATTGCCTGGCAGTGTATATCACCGCACAGCTCCCAATGACGTTGCCCGTACGGAAAACCTTACCTTTATCTGTACCACCAGCAAAGAGGACGCCGGTCCCAACAACAACTGGATGTCGCCTCACGACGGCTATCACAAAGCCGGAGAGCTGTTCAAAGGGGCCATGAAGGGCCGCACTATGTATGTAATCCCTTTTTCCATGGGGCCGATCGGGTCAGAGTTCAGCAAGATAGGGGTCGAGCTTACCGATAGCATATATGTTGTGCTTAATATGCGCATAATGACGCGCATGGGCAGGGAAGTTCTTGAAAAGCTCGGCACTAAAGGAGAGTTCACGAAATGCCTTCACAGCAAGGCGGACCTGGACATTAACCGCAGGCTCATAATGCACTTTCCCGAGGACAATGCCATATGGAGCGTTGGCTCAGGCTACGGCGGC
>JAHJBW010000010.1 GCA_018813405.1 Candidatus Margulisiibacteriota bacterium
AAAGTCTGGAATACAAAGCCAAAAAAACGATTGCGCAGGCGGGCGTACTGGGATTCGTCCAGGCCTGAAATATCTTTGTCCAGCAGAAAATATTTTCCGCTATCCGCCTTGTCAAGCAGGCCAAGTATGGCCAGAAGGGTCGATTTACCCGAACCGGACGGTCCCATAATGGCAACGAACTCTCCCGGTTCGATGTTTAGGGAAATGCCCCGCAAAGCATGTACCGGCACTTTGCCGCCAATATAGTAGGTCTTAAGAATATTTTCTAGTTTGATCAATGACATTAGTCGTCGCTTTTTTTCTGTAACGGATTAGTAGGTCCCCTGCGGCGCGAGAATTTTGCGTTTAGGTCCTCGATCATCTTTACAGTAGGAATGACCAGTTCGTCGCCTTCCTTAAGCCCCGATTCCACTTGGACATTAACGCTGTTCTCAAGCCCCGTCTTTATTTGAACGGACTCAACCTTACCTTTGCCGTTCTTCATAAAAACATAGCTTTTGTCTCCCAGTTTTTTTACCGCACGCATTGGAACCACCAAAATACCGTCTTTTTCTTCCAGGATGAACTCAACCGTCGCGCTCATGCCGGACCGAAAAAAAGCAGGCACCTTTTCCGGCAAAATGCCTACCTCATAGATATTGACGTTGTTGATCGTTTCCGATTCATAGGCTATTTCCTCGACTTTGCCGGCAATGGGTTGGCCGGGAAAAGCATCGAGTTCAATGACAACCGGCTTGCCGATCTTGATACTTCCGATATCCGTTTCGTCAACCTGAGCCTTGACCGTTAGTTGGTCTGCCATCACAAGTATGGTATCGCCGGTAGCAACAGTCTGCCCTGGTTCTGCCGCCCGCTGTATTATGAAACCGTTAAGCGGCGCAACTATCGGTGCGGGTTTATAAACATCCGCCCAGCGCTTGTATTCCTCATCCCCCTTAGAGCGCGCGGCATCCAGGAGCGCGGCCCGGTCGGAAGAGCTCATCCAGGCAACCACCTGGCCCTTTTTTACCCTCTGACCTTCCCTCACCAAAACTTCTTCTATCCGGCCGGAAATGGGCGGCTTGATCTCAAGCCTGTTGCGGGGTTGAACGATACCGGTCGAAGGTATGGCTGCCTTTATGCTTCCCATTGTGACTTTGACCGTCTTGATTTCTTCCTGTTTCTCCCCTCCGCAAGAAATCAGCAAAAACATCATCACCAATAAAATACAAATAGCTCCACAATTTTTAATTCTAAATTTGAAATTTTTAATTATCATTCCACTGCTCCTCCATATGTTTTATGCCATAGCGCCTCGGCCAGCCAGGCTTGTTTTTTATTAGAAAGTTGGGTCTTCAACGCCTGGATATATATATTGTCTATGCGTGACCATTCATCATAATTGACCAGGCCGTTAATGTACCTGGCCCTGCTTATTTCCGCCCGTTCCAGGCTGGCGGCCAGCGAGAATTCAGAGACCGCAAGAGATTCGCTGGCATCTACCAGCGCCTCATACGCGTCCTGTAAAGAATATCTGAGATCATCCCTGTTCTTGTTAAAATCCTGTTGTGCCTTTTCCATGTCAACCTTTGCCATAATGCGGTCGATTAAATTACTGCCGCCGGGAAAGAAGGGATATGACAGGCTAAGGCTCCACGAGTTGTTTTGCGCGGCAGGCGGCCAATCACTGCCGCTATTTCTATAGCTGGCGCTCAAAGATAGTGATGGCAAAAGCCCGGCAATAGATTTTTTATAGTTTATCTCAGCCATTTTATAGGCAAGTTCGGATATTTGATAATCGGGTGAACTGATAAGCAGTACCTTATAGTCTGGCAAGGGAGGGACAGCAATGGATGAGAGAGCCTCTGCTTCTTTGACCTCCTGCTGGAGCAGTTGTGAAAGGTTCAGTCTGGCAAGGTCCAATTCCCTGCGCGCGGCAGACAGATCGTATTCCGCCTGCTTTTGTTCGGACTGCGTCGCCATTAAATTGCCTTTATCTTCTTTACCGCTTTCATACCGCAAGGTTATAAGAGCTGTGTTAGAAGTTCTTTCTTTTAGTATCTTTTCGAGCAAAGCGATCTTTTCCTGGATATAGAGCAATTCAATATAAGCCGAGCGCAGGGCATACATAACGTCCGCTCTGGTCGACAGCCAGGACGCTCTCTGTTGGTCAAGACTGGAGGCAGAATATTGCACGCCATAAAGGTTCTCAAAGCCCTGAAAAAGGCTTTCGCTTACGGAAAAGCCGTATGAATATGAGCCAACTCCAGCCGAATCCCCCTTGCTGGCGGAAAAGGAAAGCTGAGGCAGAAAATTGGTATAAGAACGCTTTAGCGACCATTCCGAGGATTCCAGGTCCTTGGCCGCGCTCTTTAGCTGGAGATTGTTCTTTTCAGCCAGCGCCACCGCTTCCTTCCAGGTAATGGCAAATGCGGGCAGGCCCAGCGCCAGGACCATTAAGATGATGATTGATCGTTTCACTGATTTCATTATAACAAACTAGCCTGGTTTGCGATGGACAAACCTTGCTCTTGGCCCCTTTGCACCCATTTCTTTTAATTTTTCCTTTTGCTCGGGGGCAAGTTCTTTGCGGAATTCCAAAAGGTGCTCAACGCGCTTAAAATGCATCTGTGTGTTGTTCTTGCTGATTTGCTCAAGATATCCGTAGATAACATCTTTATTGGGATCGTCTTTTTTGAGTTCTTCGGCTATCCTGTCGTGCAACTCTTTGTTTTGCTCATTGATAGGCTTTATCGCTTCTTCAACAACTTTTGCGCCCGCCTCAAAACTTTGTTTTTGTTCTGCGGAAAGGCCCAGTTCTTTGGCAAACCTGTCAGACACCTTCTCTCTCCACTTTGGGGCGGCAATCGCCGATGTGCCGCTCATTAAGATGATCACCGCCAGAAACAACACGAACAATTTTTTTACTTTCATATTAATTCCTCCCTGATTATAAGAATAGACCACGCGTATAACTAAAAAGTTCCATCGTCCATAAAAACATAGGATGCAACCAGATCGTTCTCGACAGTGTCTTTTTCAAAGACATATGACCTTACGGGATCACCACTAACAGGAATGAAAATAAAATAATACAGCAAGCCAGCAATAAATAGCACTGCCAGGCTTGCCACAATACCAGGGGCCGATGAAAAAACTTTGTCCTGCCGGGTTTTTGCCTCAATATTCTCGTACATCCGATCAAAATCCGGTTGACCCCCTGTCCCCCTTATTTTATTAAGGTATTCACCATATTTATCCATTTTTCTCCAGCTCCTTTTTCACTATTTCCCTGGCCCGGTGAAGGTTTGACTTTACTGTCCCCACAGGCACATTGAGCATATCCGCGATATTGTCCAGGCTCTGATCTTCGATATCGGCAAGTATAAGGACCATCCTCTGTCGGGGGTTTAGCTTGCCCAGTGGTTTAAAGACATCTTCGTCCAATTCAATTTGTTTGTCGTCGGCCGAAAAGACATTGAATACGGACAAAGCCGACATTAACGCCTCGTTTCGCTTTTTTTTCTTTAAATATGATAAAGAGGTGTTAACGGTGATACGGTAGACCCAGGTTTTAACAGAAGCTTCTCCTCTAAAATGTTTTAGCGACCTGAATACCTTAAGGAACACTTCCTGGTATAGGTCTTCCCTGTCCTGTTTTAAAGGAACATATCTGGAAACAAGTCCCCAGACCATTGATTTTTGTTCATCATATATTTGGGAAAAGCTCATATCCATATAGACTCACGAGTGGGCAAAAAGGTTCCGGCTATTCAGCTTTTTCTATCTCTTTCAGGATATCTTTTATTTTGACCTCTTGCTTTTGGATGGTTTCTTTGCAGATCTTTATGTATTCGAGCGCTTTTTTGAGTTTAATATCCAGATCATCGATCTCAATATTGCCTTCTTTCAGGTCATCATATATTTGCTGAAGTTTTTCAAAAGCTGACTTATAATTTGTTTTAGCCATGTGTTTTCTCCTTTATTGATATTGTACTATATATCGCTCCATCAGTGACCTGCGTCAATAATTCATCACCAACAGCTACCTGCTCCATTTGTTTGACGGCTTTGCCATTTTTATCCCTGGTGACCGAGTAACCCAATTTTAATGTGTTTATTGGGTCAAATATATTTATTTTTTCGCTTAAATGCTTTAATTCTTCTTCTTTAGAAAAGAGGAAATTTCTGGCAAAAGAAGAAAGATCACGGTACAAGAAGGACATCTCATCCTTTTTGCTCTTTAAGAAAAATCCTGCCTGGACATCGATATCCTCTACCAGGTCAAAAAGACCCTGCTGAGCCCTTTCAAAACTATCTTTTGAAAGTTCATGGATATCTTTGATAACGCTGTTGAGCTTTTGAACAAACTGCCCTGCCATGTTCACCAGGAAGGCCCCCGCGGCCGTTGGGGTTTTAAAGTTGCTGTGCGCCACCATGTCCGCCACGGTAAGGTTGATCTCGTGGCCTATGCCGGTAAGTACCGGGTTCGGGCAGTTGGCAATAGCCTTGCCTATCTTGAGATTGTCAAACCATTTAAGATCGGTCACCGCTCCTCCGCCGCGAACGATCACCACGGCATCATATTTCCCTTTGGTTGCTTTGATGGCCTCAACAATTTCGGTCTCCACGGCCGGCCCCTGGACCACAGCGTGATAAAAGTCTATCTCAAAAGGGTATTTGGAATTTTTGATCTCGCTCAAAAAGTCATTATATCCCGCACAGCCGCGGGAAGTTATTAGTGCCACTTTAAGAGGGCAAAGCGGCAGTTTTACCATTTTGTTCTTTTCATGCAGGCCGGCTTCTTTCAACTGGCTAAATATCTTACCTCGCAGGAAATGGAGCTCACCCAGGGTAAAAGAAGGCTCGATATCCTTGACCACCACCTGGAACCTGCCTGCCTGCACCCACATATCAAGCATACATTTCAACTGCACGAGCGTTCCGTTCTGCAGCTGCAGTTTCGAGTTTATGGCTTTAAGCTCATTCCCCCAGCAGACCGCCGGTACCTGGGCGATAATGTTGTTCGAGCCCTGGTCCTTTTCTCCCAGGATAAATCTGGCATACCGGCCTCCATCCTGGACCTTGTAGTCCAGCACTTCCCCTTTTATCCACAAACCCTGGAAAGAGAGCTGGCGGAGCGCGTTTTTAACCTCGTTGTTCAATTGGCTTACGGAGTAGACCGGTTGGTGAGTCATAAGTAAATTATGCTCCAGTTGCACAAAGAATTCAAACGAGTATAATCGTATTCAGTATGGAACTTTTGATACATCTGTCAACGATCATATTAATAGCCTATCTTCTTGGAATAGCCTTTGAAAAGATCAAGCTAACCAGGATACTGGCCTATATTTTGGTAGGGATTATCGCCGGGCCGTACCTGGGCAACTGGATAACAGTCATTATGATCCAGAGCTTGACCCCTTTGATCGGGTTTGCCATCATATTTATCGCTTTGCTGATAGGCATGAAATTAAAGGTTGATGAACTAAAAAAGCTGGAAAAGGAGGTTTTTCTCATCACCTTTATCCAGGCCTTTGCCACTTTCCTTTCGGTGGCCATATTTATATACATAACATTACTGCTGTTCAACATGGACAATGCTTTGTCAATTGGCCTTATGCTGGGAACGGTCGCCATGGCCACCGCTCCGGCCACGGTAATGGCAGTGGTCGAAGAGTTCAGGGCGCGAGGTCCGCTTACCACCCTGCTGTTAGCCATAGTGGCAATTGACGATGCCATTGCCATAGTTTTGTTCAGCGTTATTCTGGTGATCGTCTCTGCCTTGAGCGGAGAGGGAGCCAGTGTCGGATCCTTGATATCACTACCCCTGAACGAACTGATGCTCCCCGCGGTTGTGGGCTCTTTCGCGGCATTGTTCTTCTTTTTGATAGGGAAAATGATAAAAGACCAGACCGTACTGGCAATTTTTTTGATCCTGACCATGCTTATGTTATTTTATTTTTCCGAATCTTTCAATATGACCGCCTTGATCCCTGCCATGATACTGGGTTTCGTGGCCAGCAATTTCAATGGACTAAAAGAAGAGACTGCTGAAAAGATAACTAAAGCTGAAGATTTTCTGTTCATCATATTCTTTGTAACAGCCGGAGCGCATCTTGACCTGTCTGTCGTGTCCACGGTAGGATTTTTCGCCCTTGTTTACGTATTGTCCAGATGGGCAGGCAAGGTGCTGGGCGGGTCCTTCGGGGCGTATATGGCAGGGTCAGAAGAAAAGATCAGAAGATGGCTTGGTTGGGGACTTTTGCCCCAGGCGGGGGTTGCTATCGTTTTGACGCATCTTATCTCACGCTACGTTCCTCAAATATCGGGAATTATCATTTCCATAGTTCTGGCTTCGATAGTGCTTGATGAGATAATCGGCCCCCTCGGTGTGGAGCTGGCCATTTTCCGCACCGGCGAGGCCAGGGAAAGGAGGTGAGAATATGACAAAACTGCTAGAGATATACAAGTGCCAGGTTTGCGGGAATATAGTTGAGATGGTCCACGAAGGAGTTGGAGAGCTGGTTTGCTGCAACAAGCCCATGGTCCTGCAGAAAGAGAACACGGTTGATGCCGCTAAAGAAAAGCATGTGCCGGTGATAGAAAAGACCGAATGCGGAGTAAGGGTCAAGATCGGGGCCGTACCACATCCTATGGAGCAAAAGCATTACATAGAATGGATTGAGGTTATCGCCGACGGCAATGCCTTGAGGAAGTTCCTAAAACCAGGGGACGCGCCAGAAGCGGAATTTTGTGTGAAGGGAAACAAGATAGAGGCTAGAGAATATTGTAATCTGCACGGTTTGTGGAAGGCGTAAACATAATGTAGGTGCCGCGAGATCTCGCGGCACCTACAAACAAAATTAGACTTTTACCCTGTCCCTGTCGGCTAACTCCCCTTTTTT
This sequence comes from Candidatus Margulisiibacteriota bacterium, assembly GCA_018813405.1. Taxonomy (GTDB): domain Bacteria; phylum Margulisbacteria; class WOR-1; order XYC2-FULL-46-14; family JAHJBW01; genus JAHJBW01. The sequence continues at coordinate 6,888 of JAHJBW010000010.1, forward strand.
ACCCTTATTCCATCCCGACACCTTTGAGAAATATCCAGTGACACGGGTAATATGGTCCACATTCCTCCCCGCTACCAGCACCCTTTCAAGTTTTTCCGGCGTCAGCTCCGCCAGCGCCCTGGGCTCTACCTTGACCTTCTCATCCTTATCGAACTGAGTGTGGCGAAAATAGAAATTGCCGTTATCATCCTGCGCCCATTCCACCCACGGGGTCCTTTCTAAAAACAGGTCTAGTTCTTCATGCGTCATGTCTATCACCCCCTCCTTATAATAAGTATAAAGTATACCTATTATACTTGCACAAAAGTTTTTGTCAAGCGAAATTTGCCGGGATAATATCTAGCGATTTACTTCGATCACCTGCACGGGACAGCTGTCCGCAGCCTCAGTTATCTTTTCTTCAAATTGATTTAAGTCCGCTCCAAGCTTAACCGTTGCGGATTCAGCCCCTATTTCGAAAACATCGGGGCATATTTGCTCACACAATCCACAAAGGGTACAACCAGAAATTATTTTCACACTGCTCAATGACATGTTATTTCACCCCCTATTTTCATTAGCATAAAATATACGGTAAATGACCCCCGCCAAATCATCTGAAACCAGCAATGAACCGTCTGGCAGTATCTCGATATCAACCGGCCGCCCAAAGGCCCTGCCATTTTGAAGCCAGCCCTGAGCAAAAATCTCATAAGAATAGGGCCTGTTGTCCTTTAGTCTGACCAGGCTTATACGATAACCGATCGGTTCGCTTCTGTTCCACGACCCATGCTCGGCGATAAATATCTGGTCACGATATTCATCAGGGAACATTTTACCGGTGTAGAACCTCATCCCCAGAGAAGCAACATGTGGTCCTAACTCCTGATCTGGAGGGGTAAAATCTGTCATTTTGAGCTCCTTGCCAAATTGAGGATCAGGAATATTGTTCCCATAAACATAAGGAAAACCAAAATTGAGTCCCGCTTTTGAAGCCCGATTGAGCTCGTCCGGAGGCAGATTGTCTCCTAACAAATCTCTGCCATTATCAGTAAACCACAATTCCCTGCTTACAGGATGCCAGTCAAATCCCACAGTATTTCTAACACCTCGCGCAAATATTTCCAGTGAAGAACCATCGGGTTTCATGCGCAAGATCGAAGCGTATGGATCTCCCCTGGCACAAACATTACAGGGGGCCCCCACCGGGACATACAACCATCCATCTGGACCAAAACGGATAAACTTCCAACCATGATGTTCATCCTTGGGTAGATCCTGGTTGACAACATCAGGTTCTGGAGGATTTGACAGCCTTTCTTCGATGTCAGGGAAACGCAATATGCGGCCTATTTCGGCCACATAGAGATCGCCGTCCCGAAAGGCTACGCCATTCGGCATGTTCAACCCGTCCGCTATTGAATAAGTTATGCCGTCATGAACAGAATAAACCTTCCCCTGTTCTTTTGTCCCTACAAACAGAGTGCCATTCGGGCTCAGTGCCAATGATCGCGCACCTGGCAGATTTTCTGCATATATCTCTATCTCAAATCCGGGTGGCAATTCGATCTTATCCTGGGGCAAGGCCAATGAAGCACCTGTCATTATGAGCGACATAATAATGAAAAGAATTTTTCTTCTATTCATTTAATGGCCACTTTTAATTTTACAAGCCCTTCAAGCATTCCTTTTGCCTGTTTGCCAAAAGTTTTTTCGTCAAAGGCATCTCTGATATTCGGCACATAAACGGCTTGCAAAATCGGGTGCATTCCCAAAGCCAGACAGGTCAATTTCAACGCCTGTATACCCCGTGTCCCACCCCACGGCCCCATCGACACACCACAAAGCCCGACCGGCTTGCCAAAATATTCCTCGTAGAGCATGTCCAAAAACATCTTCAATTCACCAGAATAGCCGTGGTTATATTCCGGCGCCACCATGACCAGCGCGTCAGCCTTGTTGACCTTCTCCGCCCATTTCTTTGCCTGCGGGATATTACCAATGTTGTCCGTGGCTGCCAGCCGATAATCCCTGATATCCACCATCTCTGAATCTATGCCTGATTCTTTGGCGATCTCCATGGCAAGATTCGCCACCTTTTCTGAAAAGCGACCTTCGCGCGCCGTCCCTAATATAATTGGGATATACATCAAAATCCTCCTTTTTTAGGCTTTTTTAAATGTCAACAGTTCCAACAAGTGTTCTTTGTCAGGGTTCCTCTGGAATAAAGGTCTATTATCTTCAGCATATGCCGAAAGGTTTTTCTCAAAAATTGTCTTTTTAGGATTTACGTAAAAAATGCCGAGAGGGAGTTTTTCAGTCTCAATGGCCCGCTTGAAAGCGGCGACCCTGTCGCACGGATCATGAGTTTCTTCAAGAAAATAAGTGTTTTCCTTGAACCAGGCGTAAGTATTCACCTTGTTAAAAGAAACGCAGGGCTGAAAAATATCAACTAGCGCAAAGCCCCTGTGTTGTATAGCTTTTTTCATCATCTCGACTGTGTGCTCTGGATTGCCGATATACGTCCTTGCCACAAAAGAGGCATCCTGCGCTATGGCCATAGCGATAGGATTGAAAGGCATTTCAGAAACCCCCTCGACCTGGACAGGGGTCTTAAAGCCGCATTGGCTGGTGGGCGAGGCCTGGCCTTTGGTAAGGCCGTAAACCATATTATTGTGTACAAAGCAGGTTATGTCCGGGTTCCTGCGGATGGTATGAATGAAATGGTTGCCGCCTTCACCATACATATCCCCATCACCGCTTTCCGCTATTACGACCAGTCCCGGATTGGAGGCCTTGATGCCGGTAGCTGGCGGCAGGGCCCTGCCATGCAGGCCGTTAAAAAAGTTGCATTTGAGATAATGGGGTATCTTGGCCGCCTGTCCAATGCCCGAAACGATCACAAGGTTTTGCGGCTCAATCTCAAGTTCAGCCAGTGCTTGCTTCAAGGCGTTGAGGATGCCAAAGTTCCCACATCCCGGACACCAGGCAATATCAATCTTACCAGGATCATAGTCTTTCTTGTCCATTATATTATAGACTCCAAACCCGCTATTATTTCCTCGACCGAAAAGGCAAGCCCGTTGCATTTGTTGATCTTATCTTTTATCTCAAAACCTGTCTGGAGCTTGATCAAGCCGGCAAACTGTGAAGCGGCATTGTTTTCGATCATGATCACTTTTTGCGCTTTGTTCAGATATTGCAGAGTCTTAGGATGCAGGGGGTAGACCTGGCTGAAACAAAGAAAAGCTATGTCTTTTCTCCCCATTCTTTCCAGCGCTTCACAGATCATCTGGCGAGTTGTGCCCCAGCCCACAACTAAAATTTTGTACTCTTTGCCGCCGATCAGTTCCGGCTCAAGCGCTGCCGCAATTAATCCATCAAGCTTTTTTAATCTCTTGTGGACAAGGCTATCGCGCTGCTCAAGGTCCTCGGTAATATGGCCTTCTGGATCATGCTCATCACTGTCCACGCAAATCAACCCCTCTCCATGACCGGGGATTCCTCTGGGAGAAACGCCATTTTTAGCCGGAGCATATCTTTTATAATCTTGATCGGTTTTAATAAAACAGTGTTCAACCTTAAGTCCTTCAGTTTTCAATTCGGCTACATTGTAATAGGAATCCATCAGGTATTGATCAGTCAGCACAAAGACCGGCACCTGGTATTTGTCGGCAAGGTTGAAGGCGTTTTGAGTAAGATAAAAAGCCTCTTCTATATCCCCGGGAGCAAAAATGGCGCGCGGGAATTCGCCATGCCCTGCATATAAAACCAGGTTTAGGTCGCCTTGTTCGGTACGGGTGGGAAGCCCGGTGGCGGGGCCCGGCCTTTGCGCCAGGTGGATGACCACCGGCAACTCCAGCATGCCTGCCAGGCTCAATCCCTCGGTCATGAGGGCAAAACCGCCTCCAGAGGTCGAGACCAAGGCACGACCACCCGCGTACCACGCGCCAAGCGCCATGTTCATGGCCGAGATCTCGTCCTCAGCCTGCTCTGTCACTATGCCAAAACGCCTGGCATGCTGTGACAGAAAAACAAGAACTCCGGTAGAAGGGGACATTGGATAGGCCGAGATAAAATTACAGCCGCCGGCGATAGCCCCCAATCCAACTGCATCGGCACCATTCAGCAGCAGCTGGCCCTTGACCTTGTCATCTTTTTTTACGTCTACATCGATTCTTTTGGAAGAAACAAGCTCCCTGCCCTTTCGATGGCCTTTTTCCGCGGCTTCAAGGTTTTCATGTACTACTTTTTCTGCCTTTGCGGAAAAATGTCTTTTGACCTGCTCATTAAGGATAGAAAGCTCGACATCGAACAGTCCGCAAACCAGGCCGGTCGCAACCATATTGTTCTGTTCTTCTATAACAACAGTTTCTTTTGTTGTTCTGGATTCCAGATGTTTTGTTCTGGAGGGATTAAGTGAGAGTAAAAGATCGATCTTGTCAACATATGCCATGACTGGGCCGGAAGAAACCCTGATGGAGGTGGTATTCACCCCTCCTCTGACCCGGGACATGTATTCCTTGGTAGCAAACACATTATAGCCGTCCTGTTTGAGGATTGCCGTCAAGACGGACTCGACAGTTTTCAGGCCCTGGCCAGCTTCTCCGCATAAAACTATTGAGACATCATTTTTCATCCTAGCAATTGGGAAAGTTCAACTACATGTTCCTGTTCATCAAGGATCACATGCCTGATCTCATGTTCAAGCGTCTCAAATTCATACGGCAGTTCTTTTTTGCTGTCCATCACCTTTTGGTAAATCTGCTTGTAAAAATCTATGGCGTCTTTCTCGCCCTTCAAGTTTACCTTAAGGATTTCTGGAACCCCTTTGGCTCGGCGGGTTTCGGCAATGCCCATGCTCGGTTCGCCGTTAAGATAAGCCCCGATCAAGCTGCGGAATTTAGCTTCATGCTTTTCTTCATCGGCAGCGATCTCTTTGATCCTTTCGATTGTTTTTTCCGAGCACTCGCCTTTTATCAGTTCCGCGTGCGCCAGGTACTGGATCCTCGCCTGATGCTCCAATTCCAGAGCCCTGTTGAGCATTTTGACCAATTCTTCTTTAATTGCCATTTGAATACCTCCTATTTTTGTGTTCATCTTACACCCCAAAAAACGTTTATTCAAGTCATTATTTTGGGAATGTATCGCAATTACAAAAGAGTCATTCGATGGACAGTTATTAAGCCAGCTCACTGATGGTTGTCGAAAAGAGATCATGGAGGCATTTTTTTATCGAGGTCAGTTTTTTGCGGAACTTACAGCTCTTACTAAAAGAACAGGCATTTAGGTTCAAGATGCACTCACTAAGGACCATGGGCCCTTCAACATCTTCGATCACTTTTCCCACCACTATCTTGGACGGCTCCTTGGCCAGGCTAATGCCGCCGCCTTTTCCCTTGCGAGAGATCAGGTATCCCTTCCTCGCCAGGGTTTGAACAACTTTGGAAAGATGATTGAAGGGTATCTTAAGATCCCTGGCAAACTTGCGGCTTGTCCCCTCCCCCTCCCTGGCAAGGTGGATAAGCAGTCTCACAGCATAATCAGATGATCTGGTCAGTTTCATGCTATCAATATTAACCTTTACACCGCAAAAATTCAACCTGGCATAAATGAAATTTCAACAAAATGCTCCCGATATACGGATATGACGAACATTTCTATGACATCACCTCTGCCGGCTGGCAGGTTAATACGCAAATTGATCGAAGATAATGGCCCTCTCTCAGGTCAGACAATTTCTTGTGTGTCGGCCTTTATTCTTTCCACAAAGATCACCTGTGCTCCCAATATTTTTGATTCTCTCTTTGACGCCAGACATATCAAGGTGGTAGAACCCCGCCATCTTCCACCCAGATTCCTATTTTCAAGTCATACCGAAGGGGAGAGAGCGCTTGCACACCTTGAGATCATCAGTAACTATTTTTTTCTCAACCCTCCCAGGGAAGAAGACAATGTCCTGGCCCCAATGGCTTGCGACTGTTGTTTTGATTCAAGATATCTTGATTACTTGGCCTCAACCTTAAGCCTGCGGCAAATTGGCTCAAGATTAATAATACGCGTTAACGGAGAAGATATTGGAATGTTCGAGAAAACAAATGCCGCGAGTCCTTTTTGGGGATGGATGAAAGATCTCGGTTTCAACCTTATTTCCCTTATGCGGCACTCTGTCACCGGGACATTTTTGTTTCGTATCATCTCTTTCCAAAGGAGCAGAAGAGTTGATCCTGATAGCATAAGAAGGACATTAACATCCGCAGTTGAATGGGAAAGGTCGATCTTTCCCAGCCGAGAAATAAAGGCGCACAAACAAGCGCCGGCCCTTGAGAGGATAAGGCGGTTCGAAGGCCTGATACCCACTTTCTTAGAAGCAGGTTGCTCACAGTACTAAAAAAAGCCGTATGCATATTGAAGCTATAAAAATTTATCCTCTAGCAATAAGGCAGGCAAGGTCCGAAGAAAGCATAAGAAAAGCCTCTCCAGAAGGAAGGGCGATCCGAGTGATAGCCGATATGTCCCATCCAAATCTTTCGGCCTGCACAGTCAGTTGCATATCCACCTTTTCCCTTCCCAGAAGGAATGCTGGCAGTATTTTTGACGCATTAGCCGATGCCGGCAAATTTCACGTAATAGACCCTCAAGTAATATCAACCGCGACATTTAGCTCTGGAAACCAGATTGGAAAAAAAGCGCTGGGCTCTGTCAGTTTTGCTGAAAGCCAGTTTTTCTTGGCCGAGGTCATACCCTCAAATATAGTTTTAGGCCCCAGGGCTTGTGATTGTTGTTTTGATACCCGCTACCTTGATTATTTAACCAGCATAGCGTTCCTTAACCAAGATCGGACTGATCTAATCATCAGGATACTGCCTTACGATCTTAGACTGGTACGCGCAACCTTTTTTAGAGATCCTTTCTTTCCCTGGATGCATCAGGCAGGTTTTAGGGAAAGCTGGTTTGTCAGCACAAGAAATCTGGATATAGACGACTACCCTTCAGGAGAACTACTATTTGAAGCGCTCAATGGGCTAGAAGAATCCATTTCCTTGCTGCAACCAGAATACCCTGTTCTGAGCATGACTTTTTATCTTAGATTGCAAAGAATAGCGCCAACTTCGGCAGATACTTACTCGAGGATTTTAACTTCTGCTTTGCAGTGGGAACGTGAGCATTTATCAAGAAGAAAACAATTTCCAATGCTGGCAGAATTGCACTTAAACATTTTCGCGGCCAGAATACCCGAACTAGTCGAACAAATCGCAGGTTAGTCGTTCTTCTCCAGCAAAAACACACCCTCAACCGCCCGCCAGCTCATAAAAGAGCCTGAGAGCTGTTTGCCGTTCCCACCCAGGAAGGTTTCCTTGAGGATCTTAATGCCGTTGTCGCGGCACAGCACGCGGAAATCCCTTACCGTCATCAGGCGGATGTTCGGAGTATTGTACCACTCATATGGCAGGGTCTTGGTCTTTGGCATACGCTCGCTGATCAAAAGCTGAAACAGCAATCGCCAGTGCCCGAAGTTGGGGAAGCCTACGATGGCTTTTTTGCCCACCCGGGTCATCTCTTTGACCACCAATAATGGATTTTGCACCGCTTGCAAGGTCATATTAAGCACTACAAAATCAAACGAGCCGTCCTTAAAGCTATGTAACCCCTGGTTAAGATCGAGCTCCAGCACGGGAAGCCCTTTGGCCATGGCCTGGTTCAGCCCCTCGGGATAAATATCCACGCCAAAGCCGCGCACATGCTTCTTTTCTTTGAGCACCGACAGCAAACTGCCATCGCCGCAGCCCAGATCAAGCACGTGCGAACCCTGGGGTATCAAGCCCTCGATGATCGAATAATCTGGTTTAATTTTATTTCTATAGCCCATTAGTTGAATTATAAGCCACGCCTGCCTGCTTTTCAATGCCCGGCTTCAGCTTTCAATCCCATCTAATGGGCCTACTCACTGAAGCCAGGCGGTTTTTAATCTGGAATAAGCCCCTGGACTTAATTTGCGCGCTCCATATCTCCTTGAAGATGCAAACTCCGGCGATTTAAGTATTCGACGAACCGAACCGCGTTGTTGTTATAACGATTCTCTGGATTGTTGTTGTTCTGGTTCGCATTGTTCAGGGAACGGAGAAATTCATGGGCTTATCCCCCACCTGCCGGTTTACCCGCCGAAGGAGGGCAGGCAGGCTAAAAAACCAGGTCCGCAATAAGCTTTTTTCTCAAGTTAAAAGTATCAGCATACATTGCGTAATCAAACCAACTGCGAACAGAAGAGCATATCTTCTTTCTGGCGATCTGACCATTACGCAATAGCCGCAAATATTTCTTCATCCGGCCTTTAAATCTCTTAACATTCGCTTTGAGGACTAAGCGGTGAGAAGAATAAGTTTTATACCCCAGAAAGGCCACCCCTTTATGGGTTTGGTAAATTTGAGATTTATTGGCATGCAATACCAAGCTCAAACCAGCAAGATAGTTTTGAATTTC
>JAHJBW010000116.1 GCA_018813405.1 Candidatus Margulisiibacteriota bacterium
CCGTGAAGGAATCGAACCTTCAACCTTGACATTAAGAGTGTCCTGCTCTGCCAATTGAGCTAACGGTGCCCTTCGACAAGCTCAGGGTAAACATAAGCGGGAGACGAGATTCGAACTCGCGACCCTCACCTTGGAAGGGTGACGCTCTACCAACTGAGCTACTCCCGCATGTAGTAATTCTAGCATTCGGCGGAGAGTATTTCAAACCCCCCGGGGAGGACTTGATTGAGCGCATCCTTTATTTTTTGGGGATTTTGCCAATCTTTTAACTTTAACTCCGCCAGGCATTCAGAAGAAACTTCCCCAACCTTTAACGCTTTGCTTAAATAAGATATCCTGGGCCGCGGGTTAAAACCTTGAGAATACTCGATTGGTATCCCCGCCCGTCGGACAGCTCTTTCAAGCACCTTCATATGGTCCAGGTGCGACAAAAACCTTATCTCTTCACCCTTTTTATAGGTGATCTTTACGCGCTGCATGATATATGCTCCCAGGGAAGTTGCTCCTGAGGCTCCCTTGCCTTTAGATAATCGTTCATATCCACTCCACATTCTCCAAAGGCTTGCTGCCACAGGTCAAACCTGAAGTGTTCGCTCCAGGCATCCAGCCTGGCCCCAAGCTGCCAGGCGTGCTCAATGACCCGAGCAAGATTTCTGTCCCCCCTTGAAAAGACGCCTTCCAGAATAGAAGTGTTGGCGTCATGCCAGCGCAGTTCAAGCCCCCTGCCCCTCAGCTTGTCCTTGAGATATTTCTGCTTTTCAATGATCTCGCCAAAAGAGATCATTCGTTCCCTTTCAAGGGGTGTGTGCGGCTTGGGGATGAAGGTTGATACGGAAACCGTCACATGGGCGCGCTTGCTTTTCTCCTGGCCAAGCTGAAGTATGCGCCTGGCCAGATCGACTATGCCTGCAACATCTTCTTCCGTTTCGGTCGGCAGGCCGATCATGAAATAGAGCTTAAGATTGGTTATCCCCTCTTCAAATGCCACCCTGGCGCCTTTTAATATCTCTTCTTCAGAAAGGTCTTTGCCGACCAGGTCCCTCAACCTTTGCGTTCCCGCCTCGGGAGCCGCGGTAACAGAAGCCACCCTGACACGAGAGATATCTTTGGCCAGTTTAACGCCAAACGAGTCCAGGCGAAGCGACGGAAGGGAAAGACTGGTCATGTCCCTGGCCAGCTGGCAGGAAAGCTCTTTGGCCAGGGGTTCTATCTCCTTGTAGTCGGAGGATGAAAGGGAGACCAGTGACAGCTCGTCAAAGCCCGTGTTCTTCAGTATTTCATAGGCATACTGTTTTATCTTTTCAGGAGACCGCATCCTGACCGGCTTATAGGCCTCGAAAGCACTGCAAAACTTACAGGCACGCTTGCAGCCTCGCATTATCTCGACCATTGCCCGGTCATGAACAATGCGAAGAAAAGGAACTATCGGCCTGGTCGGTACAGGTATCGCATCTATATCTTTGACATATCTTTTCTTAACAGATGTAGATATTCCAGGCACATACACACCATCGAGCTTCGCCAACTTCTCCAACACGCCTCCACGTGTCTCAACATGTCTCAAGGTGTTTAACATCTCCAGAATGACTTCCTCCGCCTCTCCTATCACAAAGAAATCCACAAAATCCGCAATGGGCTCCGGGTTAAACGCGCACGGTCCGCCGGCAAAGATCAACGGATGTTCGTCTGTCCTGTCTTTCGCGTAAATCGGTATCCCCGAAAGCTCAAGCATATTGATGAGGTTGGTATAGGTCAGTTCGTGACCCAGACCGAAACCGATAAGGTCAAAGTCTTTTAGGGGCTTCCATGATTCTAAAGAAAACAAACTAAGCTTGTTTTCTCTAAGTTTCTCTTCCATATCCTGTGCAGGGGCATACACTCTTTCTGCCAAAACATCGTCTTGTGAATTAAGTATATGGTACAAGATCTGCAACCCGAGGTTGGACATGCCGATCTCATACAGGTCGGGGTAAGCCAGGGCGATGCGCAACGAACACGCGTCCCAATCCTTGTGGATGGAATTGAGCTCGTTGCCAATGTATCTTGCGGGTTTTCGGACAAGTGGAAGTATTGATTCTATAAGGGTTTTCACTTATTCATTATAACATTATTTTATGACTATATTAACCATGCGCTTGGGGACGTAGATGATCTTGACGATCTCACTGCCGGAGATGAATTTTTTGATCTTTTCGCTTTCCTGGGCGGTCTTTTTTATGTCTTCTTCTGCAGCTGCGGCGGATACTTTGATGGTATCACGATGCTTGCCGTTAACCTGGACGGGTATCTCAAGTTCGTCCTCCACAATAAGCACGGGATCGAACTTGGGCCATTTCTGTTTGCATATAGAGTCTTTGTTGCGAAGCTCATGCCATAACTCTTCTGCAATATGCGGCGCGAACGGGGAAAGCATTATCAAGAAAGTGTTAAGCGTCTCATGGTCCAGGCCATCCGCCTTTGAAAGCTCGTTTGAAAGCTCCATCAACCTGGCTATCGCGGTGTTGAATGAGAACTTTTCTAAATCTTCTGACACAGCCTTAATTGTTTGATGAAGTTTTTTTGTTGTTTGATTTTGCTGGTTGGGATGTGTTTTGATTCTTGAAGTTTGTTGCTTGGATTTATCATGGATGATTCTCCAAATCCTATTAAGAAATCTATAGGCCCCTTCGATAGCGGTGTCCGACCATTCCAGCTCCCTCTCCGGCGGCGATGCGAACAAAATGAACATGCGGGCGGTGTCCGCGCCGTATTTTTCGATGATATGGTCAGGGTCCACCACATTGCCTTTTGATTTGCTCATCTTGGCCCCGTCTTTTACTACCATTCCCTGTGTCAGCAGATTGGTGAAAGGCTCGTCACTTGAAACCAGCCCTTCGTCAAACAGCACCTTGGTGAAAAAGCGGGAATAGAGGAGATGCAGGATGGCGTGTTCAATGCCGCCAATATACTGATCGACCGGCATCCAGGCATTTGCCTTTTCCCTGTCAAAAGGCGCCTTCGAGTTCTTTGAGTCGCAATAGCGCAGATAATACCAGGACGAACAGATGAAAGTGTCCATGGTGTCTGTCTCGCGCCAGGCCTTGCCTTTGCATTTAGGGCAGACGGCTTCAATGAATTTTTGCGAGTACGAAAGAGGAGATGTCCCCTTCCCTGTGAATTTAACGTCCCTTGGCAGTAAGACCGGCAAATCTTTTTCTTCCACCGCCACCGCGCCGCAAATATCGCAATAAACTATCGGAATGGGCGCGCCCCAGTACCTCTGGCGAGAGATCAGCCAGTCGCGAAGTCTGAAATTTGTCTTCCATCTGGCCACGCCCTTTTCCACCAGCCAGTCTCCAATGTTCTGGTTGGCTTCCGAACTGGTCTGTCCGTCAAATTGCACCGACTGTACCATTATGCCTTCGTCAGGAAATGCTTCTTTAAGGCTTAAGAACTTCGATTCAAAGTCCCGGGGCCTTATGACGATCTTGACCGGCAGGTCATTGAACTCGGCAAACTCAAAATCACGCTGGTCATGGGCAGGGACCGCCATAACGGCGCCCGTGCCGTATTCCAAAAGAACATAGTCGGACACCCAAATGGGTATCTCTTGTCCATTGGCGGGATTAACAGCATAAATGCCGGTAAAAACGCCGTCCTTGCCGGCGCTTTCTTCCCTCTCGTGCATTGTCCGGTGCTTTACCTTTTCCAGATATGCCCTGACAGGTTGTTCATATTTGGTCCCCCGTGTAAATTCCTGTACTAGCGGATGCTCCGGAGCAAGAACCATATACGTGACGCCAAAAATAGTGTCAGGCCGGGTTGTAAAAACGCGCAAAGACTTGTGGCCCAGATACCAGCGCTGGGCCTCGGCCTCTTTGATCTTGAAGTCAACTTCTAGCCCTTTGGACTTGCCTATCCAGTTGCGCTGCATTATCTTTACCGGCTCGGGCCAGCCATTCAGCTTTTCAATGTCAGCAAGCAAACGGTCGGCATAGTCTGTGATCTTTAAGAACCATTGTTCCAGCTTTTTCTCTTCCACCAGCGAGTCG
>JAHJBW010000117.1 GCA_018813405.1 Candidatus Margulisiibacteriota bacterium
AAAAAACTATTTTAATATTATTTCTTTTCTTCTTCTGTCTTTTCAGTCCCGCCACAAACCCTAAGGCTTTGTTCTCCGCATTTTCCCGCACGCAGCAAGTGTTAACGAGAATTATATCGGCTTGGTTTTTTTCTTCAGTCGGCTGATAACCAGAACCATCAAGAACGCCGGCAAGCCGTTCCGAATCATTCTTGTTCATCTGGCATCCGTAGGTTTTGATGAAATACTTTTTCATTAGAATGGTAGCACCTCGACAAAATAGCAATACTTGTTTTCTGGCAGTCCGTGTTTCTGCCATTGCTTATGGATATATTCAAGATGGTTTAGAAAGTCTCTGCGATCTTTAATTAAATGATAATGAAAGGACTTCTGCCATTTAAAAGGCAGGAGATCGTGTTTTCCTTTGTATTTGGAATCGAATTTATCCTTATGAGTTTTTACAATTCCATCAAATTCTTTCAAAGGCGACGATGCGCATCGTCGCCTTTGAAAAGATGTTAAACATCCTTTTTGGGTCGCTCCAATAATTTTATTGGCATTTTGTGAAAAATTGCGCTTTAAGAAATGCATAACCTCCGAAAAATTGAACTTCGCCCCTTGCTGTATCATCAAATGCACATGATCGGGATTTATTTTATAACCGTATATCTCAAACTCTTTTAATTTCTTGCAAAACTCCAATTCCTCCACAAACAAATCACAAAATATTTCTTCGCCGAAATATGGATGCAAATTATATGTGTTTGTGGTTATAAAATAAACACCCATATCCTCATAATATCTTCTTTGGGAGTTGCGGTGTTTTTCGGTAGGCATACGTTGATATTATAACACGAAATAAAACCAAGAAGGCGGGGACCATCATCTACTTAAAACTCAACTAAAACGGCAGGGGAAGCTTTTCAGATCAACGTCTTATTTTTCGTGTCGATATCCCAAGGAAGTGGTAAGCCGGGCAATAGCCGACACAGCCTGTCAAGGTCAAATATGATATTAAAACAAATCCGGGGATAATTACCAATTGCTCCGTTGTCCCGGTCATAACATAGAGGAAAAAGCCGCTTATTGCCATCGTCAATCTAGCTGTCAGGTCCAAAGTTCCCACATTGTATTTCATTATATCTCCCCCTGTGAAAATATAACTTAGCGGTTGACCTCGATCACCTGCACCGGACAGCCGTCCGATGCCTCTATTATTTTCTCTTCGTACTGGCTCAAGTCGATCCCGGGCCTTAATGCTGCTGACTCGGCCCCCATCTCAAAACCTTCGGGGCAGATCTGCTCGCATATTCCGCAAAGCGTGCACCCCGGTACGATCCTCACACTGCTTAAAGGCATTTCCTGTCACCCCAAATCTCAAACTTGCTAATTGTTCGCCTGTTATTGTATTACCAAAATAAGATCATTGCAAGCCAAAATCTGAGCGCGTCGGCTCAAATAATGACTTGCTCCAAGATTCCCGCCCTGCTAGAATCAATCGCAGGAGGAAACAACAATGAATGACCTGAAAGCTGATACAAAACTAGCAATTGAATTGGAAAAAAAGGGCTATGAGTTCTATACACAGGCCGCAAACAAGGTCCAGAACCCGCTGGCAAAATCCACTTTGGAAAGCCTTGCGCAAAGAGAGCTAGTGCATCTCGAAAAAGTGAAAGAATTTTACAAGAATTTAACGGGGGAACAAAAATTACCCGAAGGCTGGCTTAAAGATGTTGAGATCCCGCCCACAAAAGGCCAATTATTAAAACCAATACTGTTGAAGTTAAAAGACAGCCTGGATAAAAAGATCGAAACCCGGGAAGACATAAATAAGGCCTATAAGATCGCCGAGCAGCTGGAGCGCGACAGTTACGCGCTATATGATAGTATCGCGAAAGAAAGCCCGGATGACACAACCAAGAAATTTTATGCCGCCCTGGCAACAGAGGAAAACGAGCATTTTGAAATACTGGACGAAACACTCCAGTATCTAAACAACCCGGGAGACTGGTTCAAGAAAGAAGAACGATGGATCGTTGAGGGTTGAGCTTACCTTCAATTAAATATTATCATATCTTGTGGGACGGCCAAGTTCTTTTAAAAGGCCGTCTATTTCTTTCTCCAACTGCACCATTTTTAATTCCCTGTCAACAGCCACGCTTTGAAAGTCCTCCAATTCCTGCATTTTCTTCTTAAGTTCCTGTTCGGCCTTCTTGCGCTCGGATACATCCCGGCCGCAGATCATGACCCCGATCTTTTTGCCGGCCTCAAAGATAGGGACAGAGCCAGCCGCAAAATCAATTATCATTATATCCCCTTTCTTATTTTTTACCTCAAAATCACCGGAAGGAGAGATAGCGCCGGCAAAATCAAGCGCCAAGCTTTTTAGCGCGATCGGGATGTCTCTAAGAGTAAGGAATTCCCTGACATTTCTCCCAATTACTTCTTCCTTTCGATCAAAACCAAATAGCTTAACGGCCATGCTGTTTAAATCTTTTATGTTTCCCATAAGATCAATTGTTATCAGCAAATCAAGTGAATTCTCGAAAATGTATTTATATTTTTCTTCTGACGCCTTTAGCCTGATCTCGTTGACCTCCAATTCGGTAATATCAGCATCAGCGCCCCGATAGCCTAGGAGACCCCCTTTTTCATTTAATACAGGCGTCCCGCTGGTCTCTAAGACCACGATCCTGCCATCCTTGCGCAAATTCTTGTTCCTGAATTTACGGAAGGACTGTTTGTTCTTAAAAATCCCGAAGGCGGTTTTTTTCAGTTCATCCCTTTCATCCGGCAGGAAAAAATCATAAAAATGCTTTTTGCCCACGAGCTCTTCGGGAGAATAACCAAGGATGTTTTCAACGATACGGTTAGTAAATGTATAAATCCCTTTTGTGTCTACTTCCCAGATCCACTCCACAGAATTTTCCACTATCTGGTTTAATCTCTCTTCGTTCTCTTTAAGATGTTTATACTCTTGTTCCGATATTTCTACCATGGTCAAATCGCCCTTTCTTTACTTATTATTCCTTTGATTCCTTCTCGATCTCCTTCAAAACATCAGAGACCTTGGCTTCTTGTTTTTTTAAAACATCCTTGCAGGCGGCAATGTATTCCAGGGCTTTCTTCAATTTCACATCCAGCTCATCTACCTCAATTTCCCCGGAACGCAGGTCCTCATAAATTTTGCGCAAGTTCTCATAGGCGGCCTTGTAGTTTTCTTTTTTAGCCAAGTTTCTTCTCCTTTCCAGCGACCTTGCTGAATATTGTCCCATCACTAAACTGGCTTGTCAAATCATCACCTAATTTAACCTGGCTGATCCCCTTTATCGCTCTGCCATCAGGCCCGCGGGTGACACTATAGCCCAATTTAAGGGTATTAACCGGGTTAAAAATATCGATCTTCTCCTTCAGGCTGGCAAGATCTTCGGCCTTCAATTTTAAGGTATTTTTGCTCTCATTAAATATGTCTTTTATGATCATAGAAATATTTGAGCGGCTGTCCTTGATCTCAAGGCGGGCCTGCAAGTTTATATCTTTGACCAAATTAAATAATCCATTCCTTGCTTCAACCACTCTCCCCTGCGCCTCATGGCCAATAT
>JAHJBW010000118.1 GCA_018813405.1 Candidatus Margulisiibacteriota bacterium
CCCTGGAGACAAAAAGCTTTTAAAGGATATTTCCTTTCCCCCTCTCCTTTCCCAAAGGAGAGGGGGATAAAAGGGGGTGTGGATTGATAAGATGTTAACGGCGATTTGCGTTACCTTAGATGGGTTGGTGGTCGGGTGGTCTGATCCCGACCAAAAAGTAAAGAAAGAAAAAAAGAGCCGGGTCCTGGGGAGCTTTACATAATAATCAAACTGCGATATTTAATGATAATGCGTTTGATGGAATATTGTGCTAGAATAATGCGCAATGGAAAAAGGTTACTTTGCACTGGTCCTGCATGGCCATCTTCCCTATGTCCGGCATCCGGAATACAATGATTTTCTTGAAGAAGATTGGCTCTATGAGGCTATAACCGAGACTTACCTGCCTTTGCTCGAGGTTTTTGAAGGCCTGAAGGCCGATAGCGTGGACTTTCACCTTACCATGTCACTTAGCCCAACACTGGTCTCCATGCTGCTTGATCCGCTTCTCCAGAACAGGTACATACACCATATTGAAAAACTGGTCGAGCTTTCCGAAAAAGAGATACATCGCACCAGGAACGATCAGGCCTTCAATTATTTGGCGCATATGTACAACGGCCTCTTTAAAAAAGCCCGGCATGATTTCGTGGAAAGATATCATAAAAACTTGCCCGCCGCCTTTAATATATTCCAGCAAAGCGGCAATCTGGAAATAATGACCTGCGGCGCCACCCACGCCTTTTTGCCGCTCAACCTTAACGAAAAGGCCAGACGGGCGCAAATAAGGGTCGCGGCCGATTACCATCGGAAGGTGTTTGGCACAACCCCCCGCGGCATCTGGCTGCCGGAATGCGGCTATAACCCGGGCGACGAGAATTATCTTAAAGAACAGGACATCCGCTTTTTTGTGGTTGACAGCCACGGCCTGCTTTACGGCTCGCCCCGGCCCAAATACGGCGTTTTCGCTCCCGTCTTTTGTCCCAACGGCACCGCCGCTTTTGGCCGCGACATCGAATCCAGCGCCGCCGTCTGGTCCAAAAAAGAGGGCTATCCCGGCGACTTTCTTTACCGCGACTTTTACCGCGACGTGGGCTTTGACCTGGACTTTAACTATATCAAAGACTACATCCATGTCGACGGCACCCGCATCAATACAGGCATAAAATATTATCGCATTACCGGTCCCACCGACCACAAGGAGCCGTACCATCCGCAATGGGCCGCGTCACGCGCCGCCGAGCACGCCGGCAACTTCCTTTCTAACCGGCAGAAGCAGGCGGAGTATTTGATCGAGGCCATGGGCGGCAAAAAGCCTGTTATTGTCTCTCCTTATGACGCCGAGCTGTTTGGCCACTGGTGGTTCGAGGGGCCGCAGTGGATAAATTTCCTGTTCCGAAAAATGCATTTTGACCAGGACATTGTCCGGTCCGTTTCCCTGGCGGGCTACCTTGATGAAAATCCTGTCAATAAGGTCATTCAGCCTTCCCTGTCGTCGTGGGGATATATGGGCTATGCTGAATACTGGCTTAACGACAGCAACGACTGGATATACCGCCATCTCAACAAGGCGGCGGACAGGATGGAAGAATTGGTCAATTCGCGCCCAAATGCGTCGGGGTGTGAAAGGCGAGCTTTGAATCAGGCCTTGCGGGAATTTATGCTGGCGCAGTCTTCCGACTGGCCGTTCATCATGAAGACCGGCGAGGTAACACCCTATGCTGTCAAGCGTTTCAAGGACCATATTGAGCGCTTTACAAAACTTTACGATGCTGTCAAAAACAATCGAATTGACGAAATGTACCTGTCTGATCTAGAATCAAAAGACAATCTTTTTTCAGACATCGACTACAGGGTCTACTCATGAGAATTTTGTACGCTACATCTGAGGCGGTCCCCTTTGCCAAGACCGGCGGCCTGGCCGACGTGGCTGGCGCCCTGCCCAAAGCCATACACGAACTTGACCACGACATCCGCGTCATAATGCCGAAATACCGCGGCATAACCGGCAAAAAGATCAAGACGTTCGAAGTGAACATGCCTCAGGGACTTGAGGAAGCTGAAATTTATGAGGACCATCTTCCCGGAAGTTCTGCCATGGTCTACTTTGTTGGCAACCAGAAATATTTTGACCGCGAAGGGCTCTATCAGAACAACGGGATCGACTATCCCGACAACTGCGAACGGTTCTCTTTCTTCTGCAAAGCTGTAATGGAAGCTGTCCCACAGCTTGATTTCCTGCCCGACGTTATACACTGCAACGACTGGCAAAGCGGTCTGGTGTCCGCCTATGTTAAAAAGCTCCATAAATGGAACGGCGTGGCCGTGGTCTATACCATCCACAACATGGATTACCTGGGGCTTTTTCCCAAAGAACAGATATTCGCGACCGGCTTTGACTGGCGCATGTTCACGCCCGACAGGCTTGAATTTTTTGACCGGCTTTCGCTTGCCAAAGGGGGACTGGTGTTTGCCGACGTCATCAATACCGTTTCGCCCACTTATGCCAGGGAGATCCAGAGCCCGGAATTTGGCGCCGGACTCGACGGGCTAATGCGCAAAAGGAGCGGCGACATTTTTGGCATATTGAACGGTGTCGACTACAAGATATGGAACCCCAGGACGGACAAAAAGATCGCCAAACGCTATTCGGCGGAAAGCCTTGAAGACAAGTCCGGCAACAAGCTGGCCCTGCAAAAGCTTTGCGGACTCCCCGCGGGAAAAACTAAACCGGTCATTGGCATCATCTCGCGGCTGGCGGACCAGAAGGGCTTTGACATCCTGGCCGGCGCCATGGACGCCATCATCAACATGGGCGCGCAGATCGTCATACTGGGAGTGGGCGAGCCCAAATACCACAGGTGGCTCCAGCAGATGCAAAAGACCTATCCCAAAAGCCTTTCCGTTAACCTGGAGTTCAACGCGATGCTTGCCGAACTAATATATGCCGGGGCTGACATGTTCCTTATGCCCAGCCGCTACGAACCCTGCGGCCTGGGACAGCTTATTAGCTTTAAATATGGTACAATACCCGTAGTCCGCAAGACGGGCGGCCTGGCTGATACGGTGCATGATGGGGTTGATGGTTTTGTTTTTACCGATCCCAACCCTTCGGCGCTGGTAGAGGCCGCGGCCAGGGCTCTGGCTGGTTTCAAGAAAAAGAAAAGCTGGCATGCCATGCAGGAGCTGGTAATGGACTATGATTATTCCTGGAAGGTGTCCGCCAAAAAGTATGTCGATCTTTACAAAGGAGCGTTATTAAAGATAGGCCGCCGCGTGAACTAATTATGAATACCAGCAACATGGTCTCCATTATTGTTCCGGTCAAGAATGCCGAGCGCACCATTTCCCAGATGCTAGATTCGTTTAACGACCTTAATTACCCCAAGTCGCACCTTGAAGTAATTATTGTGGACGGCGGATCGTCGGACAGGACCATCAAGATAATCCGCGATTTTGAAAACAACAATTCTTTGCTGAAGATAGTCTTGATCCAGCTTCAAAACTCCCGGTCGCCGGGCGAGGCCCGCAACGCCGCCCTTAAGATAGCCAGGGGTGAATATCTATTCTTTACAGATGCCGACTGTTCACCCGCGCGCGATTGGCTGGGAGAGATACTCAAGCATTTCCGCCGCGATCCTGACATAGGATGCGTTGGCGGCGAGATACTTACTCTGCGGGTAGAGCAGGACAATGTGGTCGAGCAGTATTGCGAGAAGACCCGCTTTTTAAGCCCTGCCGGCCGCTGTAAGCTTTACGACTCTGATTACATGCCAAAGATAGAGCACAAAGTGCCTACGGTGGTTGACGGAAGCCAGCGCTCGCCGTTCTTTGCCACAGCCAACGCGGCCTTTTCAAGGCAGGCGGTAAATGCCATTGGCGGAGAGTTTTGGGACGAGCCGACAGGGGAGGATGTTGATTTTTGTCTGCGAATACAGGCTGTTGGATACAAGCTTTATTATGCTAAAGAAGCGGTCGTGTATCATATGCACCGCGTTTCGCTTCAGGCCTACATGAAACAGCTTTATGGCTATGGCTACGGACATCCCTTATTGCTATCAAAGCATGCTGACCCGTTGTTCGAGGTGGCTGTTGCCTGGTTTGGCCACGACTATATCTGGCAGTTCGATTCCGTGAAGCCCGTTCTCATCAACCTTGGCGACTTCCATTTTATGCACATCTTTGCCGTATTGGCGCTTTTGTCGGCATTTGCTTCTATATATATAGCAATACCTTTCGCGCTGGCCGCGCTCTTTTTCGCGGGCAAATATTTCCTGCCGGCCGTAAAAATATCCCCGCCTTCCAAATGGCTTCAGTTTTGCGGCATCCGCTATCTTTCCAACTACAGCTTTGTAAAGGGCGCCATCGACGGCTGGCGCAAGTTCAAGGTCTTTGTTCTCGAGCCCAGTTGGTAATCCGCCGAAAAAAAACCGCTTGATTATTTTCTGAAATATAACTAGAATTTAGGACAAATGAAGAAATTTGTTGCCGCATCTGCCATATTTCTTTTTTGCATGGCCGGTATGTCGTTTGGCGCGACGTACTATGTAAATGCTTCTTCTGGAAATGACGACAACGCGGGCGGCGTAGGCGATCCATGGAAGACGGTTACCCGGGCATCCACTACCGCGGCCACGGGGGACACTATCAATATTGCCGCGGGGCGTTACGATGCTTCAAACGGGGAGCACTACCCATTAACATTTGCGGGAGAGACCTGGGTGGGCGCGGGTGCTGGCCTGACCACGCTTGAATCCATTCCAACCGGCGACGACAACATGATAACCCTGGAAGCTGGTGTGAAGCTTCAGGACCTTGATATATCTTACGGGTATACGGGCGGGACTACAAGGTACGCGATATATTCCAGAGAAAGCGGCAACGCCAGAATATCCAACTGCCACATCTATGCCACGCCTGGTTATTCGGTCTCAAATGCCATTTATGTGACTGCCTCCAGTCTGACAGTTGAAAACTCAACTCTTTCCAGCTTTACGGGATCATACGGTGTCTTTATTTTTAACGAGCTTAGCAGTTCTAATACCGTTAGTATAGAAAGCTGTTCTATAAGAAATATTACCAGCCAGGCAATGCAGTTCCGTCCCGGGAGTACCGGAAAGTTAGATATTAATAACTGTAAAATTTACGCGTCCTTCAACTCAACAAGCGGTATTGGAGTTACCGTCACGTCCGCGTCGCCCAATGTTACCATAAGGCATTGTACTTTTGCCAATATGAAATATGGGGTATATGCCAGCGGTGTTCCCACATTTGTAATACGAGATTCGATCATTACCGGCCCGCCTGTTTTGAACAGGATAGAAATCGATGGTTCGTACGCGATCTACAAAGGGAATGGCGCTGTCACATATTCTTATTGTAACTTTTTTAATTTTGAAAACTACACTTATTCTACCGGCGGCACCCTGACGGACGGCGGAAATAATATCTATAACTGCCCGCATTTTGTCGACCCGGAAAACGAGGATTACCGTTTGTACGCCACTTCCGCCTGTATCAATTCCGCCAGCGACGGCACTAACAGGGGCGCTGACCAGTCTGCCGGTGTAGCCGGATCTTCCTATCGAACGTATGCCTATGTTAGCAATTCCGGCACGGACGACAGCGCTCACGGCGGTGGGACTGGCAGTGACGCGTGGAAGACCATTGGATATGCTTCGCAATATTGCGAGAGGATCGTGACCATCGAGGCGGGTACCTACAATGCTGCGGCCAGTGAATCGTTCCCTTTAATATTTGGAGACAGGTACAGGCATATTAAAGGCGCGGGCATGAACCTGGCTACTGTTGAGTCGGCCGCGAGCAACGCCAGTGTTTTTGAACTGGGGCAGCTTTCTACTGTTGAAACATTGACCGCTAAAATATCGCCTGACGGCAATTATTACGGCGTGCATGTCCAGGCGGCTAATTCTGATATCCTGACCTGTAAAATAAGAAGCGGCAATGGCGACGGCAGTGGCATAAGGTATGACCAGGGCACGGGCGGCCGGGTTTATCATAATGAAATAAGGGGTTTCACAACTACTGATACGACCAACAATGGAAATGGCATCATTACCTATTCAACCGGCACCAATATCGAAGCTAATACGATCGTGAAGAATTTGCGAGGCATCAAGACAAACCATGCTACGGCGGTCGCTACCGTTTGGGACAATATAATTTCCAATGCCCCCGATGGTTCCGCGCAAGCAAACAGCTATGGGATATTAGTTTCCGCGGGTTCCGCGACCAGCACATATAACGATGTGTTCAATAATGATACGGACTATTCAGGTGTTTCTGCCGGCACGGGAGATATATCCACCAATGCTTTGTTCGAGAACAGCGGCGGCCACAATTATGAACTGACAAAGACATCTCCCTGTATCAATACCGGCGATCCCTCGCCTGCGTATTATGACCCCGATGATACCATTGCCGACATGGGAGCCTATTATTATCATATAACCAACAAGAATGGTCCAACAGTTGAAGTGACTTCTCCGATAGGCGGTGAATCCTGGCAGGCCAGCACTGTTCACAATATTACCTGGACAGCTACTCATGAGGCGGGTCTGGCAGTCAACGGGGTCAGCATCTGGTATTCAACCGACAGCGGCAGTACCTATCCAAATCTTATAACTCAGGAATCTCCTTCTCTGCCCGGCGGCTCATATTCCTGGACATTGCCCAACATCAATTCATCTACTGTCAGGGTCAAGGTAACAGCGCTCGATGTGTGGGGTTATTCCGGCACAGGGGAATCGCCCTCTGATTTTTCGATCATCACAGACGCGCTGGGCCCGACGGTCGAGGTTACTTCTCCTATAGGCGGAGAGACCTGGGCCGGCGGCTCTGTCCATAGCGTTACCTGGACAGCAACGGACGAATCTGGTCTTCTGGCAAATTCCGCGTATATTTACTATTCTATCGATAGCGGGGCTACTTATACGCTTATTGCTACCGATGAAGCGGAGGAAGGACCCTACTCATGGACATTGCCCTCGGGGATAAACACCAACGAGGCTATGGTCAAGGTGACGGTCAAGGATATATACAGCAATGAGGGCACAGGCGAATCCGCCGCGGTGTTCACCATAGACTCCACCGGGCCAGGCGCTCCAACACTGATATATCCTAACAATGTAAGTACAAATGAGACCACTCCGCGGTTCAGCTGGAGCGCCGCGGTCGATAATCTCACCGGAGTGGCAAGTTACGAGGTCAGGATAGATGGCGCCAGCGCTTCCGTTCTTGGCAATGTCACATACTATGTGCCATCTGTCGCGCTTTCCGAAGCGGCGCACACCTGGGAAGTTCGCGCGAAAGATGGGGTGGGCAACTGGGGAGGTTTTAGTCTTACGGGTACTGTGACCGTGGATGTTACGGCTCCCGTGGTATATGTCGGCCAACCGAACGGCGGCGAGACCATTGCCGGCGGTTCAAGTTATAATATTACCTGGGAGGCAACGGACAACCTGTGTCCCGCCTCTCAACTGTCGATCACACTGAGATATTCATCAAACAGCGGGGCCAACTGGACGCTTATCGCGGCTGGCGAGACCAACGACGGCACTTATCCATGGAACCCTGTGCCAGCCCTGGATGTGGCAACTTGCAAGGTCAGTGTTGAGGCCACCGATCTAGCCTCCAATACCGGCAGTGACATGTCCTCTGCGGTTTTTACCATAGAAACCTCGTCTCCAACGGCGCCTGTGCTTATTTTTCCGACTAACACCAGTACCAATGACGCTACTCCAACCTTTTTGTGGCAGGCTTCTACCGCTACTTCCGGTATTGCCAGCTACGAGGTTCGTGTTGACGGATCAAGCGTTTCCACCCAGGATGCGACCACAGCCTATACGCCTCCAGCCGACCTGACAGAGGGCAGTCACACCTGGGAGGTACGGGCAAAAAGCAACAGCGGCATATGGGGTGGTTTTAGTCTTACGGGATCGGTCACGGTGGATGTGACCGCGCCGGTGGTATATGTGGGCCAGCCCGACGGAGGCGAGATACTGGCTGGCGGATCAAGCTACAATATTACCTGGGAAGCGACCGACAATATCTGTGCCGCCGCTCGATTGTCCATAACTCTGCGCTATTCATCGGACAGCGGTGCCAACTGGACGCTTATCGCGGCTGGCGAGAGCAATGATGGCACATATCCGTGGACGGTCCCATATGTGAGTTCTCCCAATATGCGTGTCAGCGTCGAGGCCGAGGACCTGGCCACCAATGTCGGCAGTGATATGAGCCTGGCCAATTTTACCGATTCCGGCACTACCGCGGCGGTAAGTGTCATAACCCCCAACGGCGGACAGGTCATCGAAGGAGGTACCAGCTACAACATTACCTGGACGGCCACTTCCGAGGTGGGCATTAGCTATATCAACCTGCGCTATTCGTCTGACGAGGCCGCTACCTGGCTCTTGATCGCGGCCAGCCAGGTAAATGATGGCACATATGCCTGGACCGTTCCTTCAATTGATGCCACCACCTGCAGGGTAAGTGTTGAAGCCATCGATATACTGGGCCGCACCGGGGCCGACATGAGCAATTCTAATTTCAGCATTGACAGTACAGGTCCGGTACTGAGCATGTCAGCGCCTTCTGCCGGAATAGCAATATCTGGCTTGAACAATACTTATTCCATCCAGTGGTCGGCCTCTGATCCTGTCGGCCTGGCGGCAAATCCCATAACTATTCGTTATTCGGCGGATTCTGGAAGCACCTGGACGGCGGTGGTTTCAAGCATTGCCAATTCCGGTTCATATTCATGGACCGTGCCAGCGGTAAATATCACTACGGCCCAGATCAGCATAGAGGCGGTCGATCAGGTAAACCATCTAAGTGCGGTGGCTTCCGGCGACTTTACCATAGACAGCACTACTCCCGAGGTCACTTCTTCAACTCCGGCCAACGGTGCCACTTCGGTCGAAGTCTCAGCCAGTTTGACGATAGTGTTCAGTGAGGCTATGAGCGAAGAAGCTGTCAACGGGGCCTTCTCCATTAGTCCCACGGTCACCGGGACCACTACCTGGAGCGCGGATTCCATGACCATGTATTTCAAGCCGGCGTCAGACCTTTCATATATTACAGCGTATACTGCTACTGTTGGCACAGCCGCCACCGATCCGGTCGGCAACGCGCTTGCCGAGGCGGTGGACATTGTCTTTACCACCAAACAATCCGGAGATGACGAATCACCAGCCGCGGTCATAAGGGTGCGGGACATTGCCATAAGGGATGGTGACTATATACCAAAACAGCCAACTTTTGTTTCGACAGTTACAGATAATCTGGGCTTGAACACTTCCTCCATCAGGATGTGGCTGGATGACACGGAGGTCACTCCAACCATTGCCGGTTCCGGGACCTCGGTCACTGTTACCTATATTGTCACTACTGATCTGGCGGATGAGACTGTCCGTACCCATAGTGTCAGGATCCATGCCGCTGACACCATTGGCAATGTCGGCTCCAAGGAAGTGACCGGGCTAAAAGTGACCAGCGATGTACATGTCATTGGCCCTGTGCTCACATACCCCTCTGTCTTGAAGCCGGGCAGTGGTCAGACAGGCAAGATATCTTATTATCTTTCTTCAGATTCTGATATTTTTATCTATATGTTCAATATAGCGGGCAAAGTTGAATGGACTGGCAAATATCTGGCCGGACAAAATGGGGGCAGGGCGGGCTATAATGAAGTAGAGTTCCTGGGCAGGTCCGACCTTTCCCGCGGCTATATGGCCAACGGCCTGTATGTTTTCAAGATAATCACCAGCAAACGCGCTATCGGCACCGGGCACATTACTATCTTTGATTAACATTGTCTTGCCGTGCTTATTATGTTAAAATTTAAGCATGTCAGGACATTCCAAATGGTCGACAATTAAGCATAAAAAAGCCAAAACCGACGCCGCGCGCGGCAAGGTGTTCACCAAGATCATTAAAGAGATCACTACCGCCGCCAAAATTGGCGGACCGGACGCGGACGGCAATCCCCGCTTAAGACTGGCTATCGACAAGGCCAAAGAAGCCAACATGCCCAACGACAACATCAAACGCGCCATAGACAAGGCTACCGGCGAAGGAGCCGCGGCCATGGAAGAAATAACTTACGAAGGCTATGGGCCCGGCGGAGTGGCCCTGATGATAGAATCCATGACCGACAACCGCAACCGCACCATAGGCGAGGTCCGCTCCACTCTCGAAAAGAACGGCGGCAATCTGGGGAGTTCGGGCTGTGTCAGCTATCTTTTCAGCAGAAAGGGCAGTCTGGTATTTGACAAAAAGGGGACCAATGAAGAAGAGCTTTCCCTCGAAGCTATTGATGCTGGCGCGGAAGACATAAAAAGCGAAGAGAATGCCGTAGACATAGTGACAGGCCCCGATGACTTTGAGAAGGTAAGGGACGCTTTAAAAGCCAAAGGATACAAGCCGTTGAGCGCGGAGGTCACCATGGTGCCTGCCACGCTGGTCAAGCTTGACGGCGACGACGCCCGGAAGGTGATCAAACTTGTCAGCCTGCTCGAGGACCTGGACGATGTCCAGGCTGTCCACGCCAACTTTGACATTCCTGACGACATAATAGAGCAAGAGTCAAAATGAAACTAATTGCCGACTTTCATACCCATACCGTGGCCAGCGGCCACGCTTATTCGACCATCGAAGAATACGCCGCCGAAGCCCAAAAAAGAGGGCTCAAGTATGTGGCCATCACAGATCATGGCCCGGATATGCCCGGCGCTCCCCATCTTTTTCATTTTGTTAACCTGGTCATGGTCCCCGAAAAGATCGGTCCCGTGCGGATACTGCGCGGAGCGGAAGTCAACATTATCAATGCTGAAGGGGAGATAGATCTTCCAAAGCAGGCGCTGGAGCGGCTGGATGTGGTGATCGTCGCCATGCACACTCCCTGCAGTTACAATAAAGGCGACAAAAGATCCAATACCCGCGCGTATCTAAAGGCCCTGGACAACCCCTACATTAACATTATTGCCCATCCCGGCAATCAGCAGTTTCCCATTGATCACACGCGGATAATCGCAAAGGCCAGGGAGAAAGGCGTCATGATTGAGATCAACAACAGTTCTCCTGTTTCGCGCCGGGGGTCTTATGATGCCTGCGTCGAGATAGCCCGCGAAGTAAAAAGGATAGGGTGGAAGGTTGCCATTGGGTCTGACGCGCATATTTCTAAGATGGTCGGAGGCCATATGCAGGCCTTAAAGATCTGCCGCGCGGCGGGGTTAAAAAAGGACGATATCGTGAATACCTCGGCCGATCTTATCGAAAAATATATCCTGGGACCCAGGAAGAAGTTCAAGAAAGAATATGCCTACGAGTTTTAAGGAAAAGGGCTATAATAAAGGACAGATATGCTAGCCAAAAGAATTATCCCGTGTTTGGACGTTACCGAAGGCAGGGTTGTCAAGGGCACGAAATTTGTCAACCTTAAAGACGCCGGCGACCCCGTTGAACTTGCCGGGTATTACGATAAAGAAGGCGCCGACGAGCTGGTCTTTTTGGATATCACCGCTTCTTCCGACAAAAGATACATCATGCTCAACGTTGTCACGAAGGTTGCAGAACAAATATACATCCCCTTTACAGTAGGCGGCGGCATTAGCGATATTGAGACCATACGAGAGATACTGGCCGCCGGCGCGGACAAGGTTTCCTTGAATACCGCGGCTGTAAAGGACCCCGCGCTCATAAGCCGGGCCGCGGAAAAATTTGGCAGCCAGTGCATTGTGCTGGCGATCGACGCCAAAATGAGCGGTCCCAATAAGTGGGAAGTTTATGTCAACGGAGGGCGGACGCCCACCGGCAAAGACGCCGTGGCCTGGGCCGTGGAAGGCGTAAAGCTGGGGGCGGGCGAGCTTTTGCTTACCAGCATGGACAAAGACGGCACCAGGTCGGGTTATGACAACGCCCTCAATTCCGCCATTGCCTCCAGGGTGGACATTCCCATCATTGCTTCCGGCGGGGCAGGGACACTTGAGCACATGTACGATGCTTTTACTGTGGGCCATGCCGACGCGGCGCTTTTGGCCTCGCTTTTGCATTACAAGGAGCTGACAGTAAAGCAGATCAAGGACTTTTTAGCCAGCAAGGGGATACCTGTAAGGCAATGTTGAATGTTAAAACTATAAACTTAAAACTTAAGGACTTTTTGCCAAAAGACAGCTCGATCGTGAGCAGGGCCATGCGTTATTCAACGCTGGGTGGGGGTAAAAGGTTTAGAGCGGTACTCATGATGGCGGTTGCCGAAGCGCTGGGCAGGCCTGCTTCAAAAGTAATGCCCGCGGCCTGTGCTGTTGAGATGATACACGCTTTTACCTTGATACACGACGACCTTCCAGCCATGGACGACTCGGACTATCGGCGAGGAAAACCCTCGTGCCATAAAGTTTATGGTGAAGATATGGCCATACTGGCGGGCGACGCGCTTTGCATCCTGGCTTTTGAGGTCCTGGCTAAAAAAACGGACAAAAAGGTCCTTACATCTGTTATTACCGAGCTTTCCGTTTCGTTGGGTGTAAGAGGCGTTGTGGGTGGACAAGAGCTTGATCTTGTTTCGGAAGGGAAAAAAATATCTCTCAAGAAACTGCGGGCGATTCATGCCAA
>JAHJBW010000119.1 GCA_018813405.1 Candidatus Margulisiibacteriota bacterium
AAAAATTTTTGGAAAGTGATTTATGGTAGATGACCTTTATTTAGATGTTTTACCAAAAACTCAACTTAAGCTTTTTAAGTCTTTAAGTTCGCTGGACTGGATAGGTGATTTCTATCTTGCCGGCGGCACGGCCCTGGCATTGCAGATAGGACATCGCCGTTCAGTTGATTTTGATTTTTTTACTCCACAAGAATTTGATGCTCTTCTTATTAAGAAAAGATTAAATGATCTTGGTAGTTTTGAATTGTTCTCCGAATCTGAGGGAACAATCAATGCAAGATTAGATAAGGTTCAAATTTCTTTTTTTACTATTCCTTATCCGTTAATTAAAAAGGTTAAGAATGTTAAAGAGATCCGTTTGGCCTCAAAAGAAGATATTGCCGCCATGAAACTTTCGGCAATTTCCAACCGAGGCAGCCGCAAAGACTTTGTGGATATGTATTTTCTCTTCAAAGAGTATTCATTAGCTGAAATGATCAAGTTTTTTGAGAAAAAATATGGCAAAAACAGAGAAAACGCATATTCCGCATTAAAAGGCTTAGTTTATTTCAAAGATGCGGAAGAACAGCCAATGCCCAAAATGCTGAAAAGTGCGGCCTGGAAACAAATAAAAGCTATCTGCGAAACTGAACTTAAAAGATATCTGAAATCTCTCGAATAGAAAAAAAGGCTCAAATCCTATCTGCCTGCTGGTTTGTGAAAATCAACATCAGCGATAAAATCAGAGATGTGTGATGTCTGTTTTTAGGATTATCAATTAGAATCATAAAATTGACATAGATAATTATATAGGCTAAAATAAAAAGTTGGCCATCCAGGCAAGTTTCACAAAATTTTGAAGGAGGAAAAAGGAATGGCAAAGGTTAAAGTTGGTATCAATGGTTTCGGACGCATCGGAAGAAATGTGGTCAGGGCGGCGCTGGGAGACAACGATATTGAATTCGTGGCGGTGAACGATCTCACCGACGCCAAAACACTGGCGCACCTGCTTAAATATGATTCCGTGCATGGGGTTATAAAAGCTGACGTAAAAGCGGTTGAAGGCGGCATTTCCGTCAACGGGAAAACCATCAAAGTGCTGTCAGAAAAAGATCCCGCCAAACTGCCGTGGAAAGACCTGGGAGTGGACATAGTATTTGAAAGCACCGGCCTTTTCACCTCGGTTGATAAGGCTTCCGCGCATCTGACCGCCGGCGCAAAAAAGGTTATCATCTCTGCCCCTGCCAAGGGGGATTGCAAGACGGTGGTCATGGGAGTTAACCATACCTCCTATGATCCAGCCAAGGACAACATCCTTTCCAACGCTTCCTGCACCACCAACTGTCTGGCGCCGTTCGCCAAGGTGCTCCACGAGACCTTTGGCATCGAAGACGGCCTTATGGTAACTATCCACTCGTACACCAACGACCAGAGGATACTGGACCTTCCTCATAAAGATCTGAGAAGGGCGCGCGCCGCCGCGTTGTCCATGATCCCCACCACCACCGGCGCGGCCAAAGCAGTAGGCCTGGTGCTTCCCGAGCTAAAGGGTAAATTGAACGGCTATGCTATGCGCGTTCCCACCCCCGACGCGTCGATCGTCGACCTTTCCGTCAGACTAAAGAAAGAAGCCACTGTAGAGTCCATCAACGCGGCCATGAAGAAAGCCGCCGAAGGCGAGTTAAAGGGCATATTGCAATATACTGAAGAGCCTGTTGTTTCTGTCGACATAATCGGCAACAGGCACTCTTCGATCTTTGATGCCGGGCTTACCATGTGCCTGACCCCGACCTTTGTAAAGGTTGGGTCCTGGTACGACAACGAAATGGGCTTTTCCAACAGGATGAACGATCTGGCGAAATACATCGCTTCGAAAATGTAGCGGGAGAATAATATGGCAAAGATGACTGTTGAGGACCTCAAGGACCTCAAGGGTAAGAAAGTTTTGGTCAGGGTTGACTTTAATGTTCCGTTGGACGAAAAGCTGGAGATAACCGACGATACCCGTATCAAGGCCGCTTTGCCTACCATAAGATACCTTGTGGGGCAGGGGTGTAAAGTGGTCCTTATGTCTCACCTGGGCCGGCCCAAGGGCGAGGTCAAGGACGAAATGCGGCTTACCCCGTGCGCCAAAAGGCTGTCCGAGCTTTTGGGCAAAGAGGTAAAGAAGACCAACGACTGCGTCGGTCCCGAAGTCCAAAAAGCCGTTGCCGACATGAAGGACGGCGATGTGATCTTGCTGGAAAATGTCCGATTCCACAAGGAAGAGACCAAGAACGACCCCGAGTTTTCCAGACAGCTTGCCTCTCTTGGCGATATATATGTAGACGACGCTTTTGGCAGCGCGCACCGCGCCCACGCTTCTACCGAAGGGGTCACAAAATACTTGAAGGGCTACGCTGGTTTCCTTTTGCGGAAAGAGATCGAATATCTTTCCAGGGTCATCGAAAACCCCGAAAAACCGTTTGTTGCCATCCTTGGCGGCGCCAAGGTCTCCGGTAAAATTGATGTCATAAAGAACCTGCTCCCCAGGGTCGACACCCTTATCATTGGCGGAGGCATGGCCTATACCTTTTTCAAGGCGCGCAATGTCAGTGTCGGCAATTCACTGGTTGAAGAGGACAAGATACCGGTGGCAAAAGAGGTCTTGAAAGAGGCCATCGACCTTAACAAGACCATCATGCTGCCCATAGATCATATTGTTGTCAAGGAATTCGCGGCTGATGCCGAATCCAAACTTGTCACCCGCGCTGGCATTCCCGATGGCTGGCAGGCGGTCGATATTGGCCCGGATACCATTACCAAGTTCGGGCATGCCATCAAAAAGGCAAAGACCATTTTCTGGAATGGCCCGATGGGGGTATTTGAGTTCCCAAAGTTCGCTCGCGGTAC
Source organism: Candidatus Margulisiibacteriota bacterium (assembly GCA_018813405.1). Classification (GTDB taxonomy): domain Bacteria; phylum Margulisbacteria; class WOR-1; order XYC2-FULL-46-14; family JAHJBW01; genus JAHJBW01. Next base: position 2,872 of record JAHJBW010000119.1, read on the forward strand.
CGATGAAGTGGCCAAACTTGTCGCCCAGGCCACTCAGGATGGGGCGACTTCCATAATAGGCGGTGGCGATTCTGTCGCGGCCATTAAAAAAGCCGGGCTTGACGATAAAATATCTCATATTTCAACCGGCGGGGGAGCTTCGCTAGAAATGGTAGAAGGCAAAATACTTCCAGGAATAGCTTGTTTACAAGAGAAATAAGAATAGCTCCATAATTATTAATTAATAATTTGTCATTTTTGATTGAATCAGGGGCCGTAGTTCAGCTGGGAGAACGCCTCGTTCGCAACGAGGAGGTCGTCGGTTCAAATCCGATCGGCTCCAAACTCGTCCATTGACGCATCTGTTATTTCTTGGTAAAATTGTAGTATATGAAAATATTTTTGCTTATCTTACAAATAATTTCCGCGATAGCTGTTGTTATTACCGTGCTGTTGCATACTGCCAAAGGCGAAGGCCTGGGCGGCATTGGCGGCGCCGCTAAATTGTTTGGCACGCCGAAAGGAATGGAAGCGGGGTTGGACAAAATTACCACAGGGTGCGCCGTCGCGTTTGTGGTCATTTCCCTTATCCTTAGTATTATCTAACCATCCAAGGAGGATTATATGGATTTTTCG
>JAHJBW010000002.1 GCA_018813405.1 Candidatus Margulisiibacteriota bacterium
GGCGGCATTGCCGCCTACAAATCCGCCTCCCTTGTATCCGGACTTAAGTCCCTGGGAGCGGAAGTATGGGTCGTAATGACCTCTAACTCCCAAAAAATTGTAAGCCCCCTGCTGTTAAGAACTCTCTCCGGCAACCCGGTTATAACCGATCTTTTTGACGAAAAACTAGCCGACATACGCGTTCCCCACATATCTCTTACCCGGAGGGCCAGCCTTCTGGTCATTGCCCCGTGTACCGCTTCCATGATCGGCAAAATGGCCAACGGCATAGCCGATGACGCCCTTTCTACCATGGCCCTGTCCTTTAAGGGAAAAACACTTATAGCGCCGGCAATGAACGAGGCCATGTGGAAGAACCCTGTTGTAAAAAAGAACTGTAATTTTTTAAAGAGCCTGGGCTATAGCTTTATTGGCCCGGCAGAAGGACGCCTGGCCTGCGGACAGGATGGCCTTGGCAGGATGGTTGAACCGGAAAACATTCTCGACAAGATAATATCCCTATTGACCACAAAACAGGACCTTAAAGGCAAGCACATCCTCATTACGGCTGGCGCCACGCAGGAGCCCATCGATCCGGTCAGGTACATCACCAACCGGTCTTCGGGCAAAATGGGATACGCGCTTGCCCGGGCAGCTGTGGACAGGGGAGCCGAGGTAACCCTGATATCGGGACCGACACAAATAGACCCCCCGCCGGTATCGACCTTCATACAGATATCTTCAGCACAGGAAATGTTCGAGGCTGTGATAAATAATTACAGCCGAACAAATATTGTTATTATGGCCGCCGCGGTGGCTGACTACAAACCAAAGATATCTTTCTGGCAAAAACTAAAAAAGCAAGAGGACCATATGTCGTTGGACCTGAGCAGGACACAGGATATCCTTGAGTATCTTGGCCGCAACAAGAACGGCTGTTTTCTGGTGGGATTTTCCCTGGAAACGGAAAACCTGGAAAACAACGCGCTTGAAAAAATGAGAAAAAAGAACCTTGACCTGGTGGTTGCCAACGACACCTCGGCTTTTGAGAGCGACATATCAAGCATAAAGATAATTAAAAAGACCGGCGAGATCGAAGACCTTAAATTATCCAGCAAGCTGTCACTGGCCAATGCCATTCTTGACAGAATACAAGTTTAGCCATGCTGGCAGAAGTAGTTCTCGCCAAAAGCTCAAAATTTCTCGATAAAAGCTACCACTACTCCATTCCCGAAAGGCTTGCCCCGGCCATCCTGGTCGGTTCTCAGGTTGTTGTTCCCTTTGGAAAAAGGACAGAGACCGGGTTTGTGATCGGACTGACCGATCATAGCGATATTGATAAGTTAAAAGAAATAATCGAGGTTGCCTCTCCCTCCCCTCTTTTTGACGCCGCGTCAATAAGACTGGCCAGATGGATATCTAAATACTATTTTTGCTTTTTCATCTCGGCGCTAAAACTTTTTTTGCCGCCGGGGAAAAAGACATCGAGGACTCGACCCGAGGAGCATCAAGGGGAAAGACAAAATAAAAATACTGCGCCCGAGCCAAATGAGGAGCAGAAAATGGCCATTGATAAGATCAACGCTTGTATTGATGAAGAAAAACATGAAACCTATCTATTGTATGGGGTTACCGGATCTGGAAAAACCGAGGTTTACATAAGAGCCGCCGCTCATGCCCTTTCAAGAGGGAAAGGATCGATAATCCTGGTCCCCGAAATAGCCCTTACTCCTCAGGTGATCGAAAGGTTCACGGCCCGTTTCGATAATATTGCCCTGCTTCATTCAGGACTTACCCCGAAAAGGCGCAGGGACGAATGGGACAGGGTACACCGCGGTGAAGCAAAGATAGTTGTTGGCACACGCTCTGCACTCTTCGCGCCGGTCAAAGACCTGGGGCTTTTAGTGCTGGATGAAGAATACGAAAACACCTACAAAGCGGAAAATAACCCCCGCTACAATGCCCGCGAAGTTGCCATAGCCATAGGGAAGGAAAAGGGTGTTCCCGTTGTGCTGGGGTCTGCCACCCCATCGGTTGAAAGTTATTATCTGGCCCTAAACGGGCAATACGGCCTTTTAAAAATGGACAGCAGAATTGATGATCGCCCCCTGCCTCCTGTAGAGATATTGGATTTGAAAGAGGAAAAAGGCTGGCTGTTGAGCCACCGGCTAAGGGAAGAAATTAAAGCTACCCTGGAAAAGGGGGAAAAGGTCATTCTTTTCCTTAACCGGCGCGGATACTTTACCACCGCCATCTGTAAGGAATGCGGCTATTTGGTAAAGTGCCCCAACTGTTCCGTGTCCATGCTATACCACAGCGCGGAAAGAAAACTCCGCTGTTCGCACTGCGGCCACGAAAGCGCGGCATCTCTGGTCTGCCCAAAGTGCCATCACAACGCCATTGGACTGCTGGGCACAGGCACCCAGAGAATAGAGAACGAGGTCGCCTCAACATTTAAGGATGCCAGGATAATCCGGATGGACACCGATTCCTTGAGCAAGTCGGGCTCTCACAAGGAACTCTTTGAGCTGTTCGCGCGCGGGGATGCCAATGTCCTGATCGGCACACAGCTGGTCACCAAAGGGCTTGATATTGCCATGGTCACCCTGATCGGGGTAGTCAACGCGGATTCCAGCCTTAACCTGCCCGACTTCAGGGCGGCGGAAAGGACCTTTCAGCAGTTGACCCAGGTGGCAGGCCGCGCCGGACGACACCACCTGCCCGGCAAAGTGATAGTGCAGACCTATAATCCCGGCCACTATGCCATAGCTTGCGCCGCGCGCCATGATTATAAGGGATTTTACGAACACGAGATAAAATTCAGGCAGGCACTTAGTTATCCGCCTTTTACCGGGCTGATCCTTTTGACAATAATGTCAGAGGACAGGCCAAAGGCGCTCAAGGTCGCCGACGACCTAAAAAAGCTCATTCAATGCGGCAGTCTGCTGGGGCCAACCCCTGCTCCAATCGAAAAGATAAGGGGGCAGTACAGATTTCACATCCTGATAAAAACAGCTGAAACTGAAGGGACGCTAAAAAGCATTGAGGAGGCGCTGGAAAAAGTGGTAGTATTAAATGGCGTGAGGGTGCTGGTGGACGTGGACCCTTTGAACATGTTATGAGCATTCTTGATATATTAAGATATCCTAATCCTGTCCTCAGGAAAAAATGCAAGGCCGTCAAAAAGGTTGACGACAGTATCTGCCGTTTGATAAAAGACATGATCGACACCATGCACGAAGCTCCCGGGGTCGGGCTGGCCGCTCCCCAGGTAGGAAAGAACATCAGGCTGATAGTTGTGGACATTGGTGAGGGGGCTTTTGCCGTGGTCAATCCAAAGATAAAAAAGAAAAGCGGCAAGCAAATGTTCGAAGAAGGATGCCTTTGCCTTCCCGGCCTGATAGGCCCTGTAGAGCGTTCATCTTATGTCCTTGTGACCGGGCTTGACAGGAACGGAGAGCCCCTTACCATTGAAGCCGAAGGATATCTGGCAACCGTATTACAGCACGAGATAGACCACCTGGAAGGTAAGTTGTTTATTGACAGGGTAAAGGACAATAATGCCATCAGACAGGTAACGCCCCACGACGAAGAAAAAGAAGAACTGATCTAGCTCACACGTCGCCCAACTGCCTTTTAACCTCGTCCAGAAACTGCTGCGGCTCAAAA
>JAHJBW010000120.1 GCA_018813405.1 Candidatus Margulisiibacteriota bacterium
CGCCTTCTTCCATTAGAAGCTTTAAAAAAGGTACTAGAAAATAAAGATCGTAAAGCGCAACAATCTCATCGTGATGTTCGCTCTTGGGGTCAGCATATACACATTGAAACACACTTGAGCAAACTTTTTCCTTAACCGGATTTACAGCATAACCATTTGTCATTACTTATCCTCCTAACGATACTCGCGATATTCTTAAAAGCCAATTTTAGGAAGGCCGGCGGGTGCCACAGGGACAGGGGTCTGCGGCGGCTTTGGCCTCACAATTGTCGGCCTTGTGGCCTTTTGTGCCTCTTTCTTCTCAAGATTAATTTCAAGCTCATAGACTGTTGAAGCGGTTTTGACAAGAACTTTAAGGGTAGCTCTACCTTCTTTGTCAAGCTCCGGGCTGTCGGCCTGGACAACAAGCTCGCCGTCCTTGATCTCGGCTTTGAGCCCTTCGTCCGCGAAAACAGCCGCTTCTCTTTCGGCCTTTAATGAATCAGGGAGTTTTACTTTGACATCACCCTCCTGGACCTTTTGCCTGCAGCCGTTCTTTTTGCCCATCTTTTCAGTGAACACAAGTTTTTTCGAGCCAAGCTGGACATGGTCAAGGGTGCTTATGGAACAAATAGTAGGAGGAAAAACCTTAATTTCATCGGCATTTTCTGCAAGGTCTTTCAATCCTTCGGCTCTTTGTGTGGTTACTTCTGGATGGGCACTGCCACAGGTCTTTTCAACCGCGCAGGTCACTAAATCAATATTCACGATCTTTCCCTTGTCGTTTGTCTCCTGACAATCTTCTTGCGCGGGCATTTCGAAACCGTCCTTGCCGCCGCCAAAAATGAGGAAGCCAAGGGTGGTCAGGCCACCCGAGACAAGTGAACCTATAAGTATCGCGCCTCTCACAGAAAGCGCCGCTCCGGCGACCGGCATGGCGTTCTCGGGCTTGTACAGCTCCTTTATGATCCCCGGCGTATTCTTTGGCAAACTCGGTATATTCATTGACATCTCTTGTTTCCTCCTATATTTTTTATATTACTAAACGTTTCGTAATGTTCCAAAATGTTCCGTGACGTTGCAACCTCTGGGAACCTTTCGTAACTTCTCGCAACCTCACGAAACCTCTCTCCTATATATATATATCGTTAAAATGAGAGATAAATTTCACATAATTTAACGAAATTGCTATTTTGAAAAAGTCACGGTAACAGGCCTTTCGACCGGATCCTTGACACCCTCAAAGGACATTTTAACCATTGCCTTCGAGCTTGCGGGTATTGCCGCAACCGTGACATTGAGAAAAACACTAAAGGATTTCCCATCATCATCAATGTGTTTGTCATCCACAAAAATACCCGGCTCAGCAAAGGTCACACTCACACCAACAAGCTTTTTGGGAGATTTAACCGAAAATGAAGCTTTTGAAGCGTTTGCGGAAGAACATTTAATGGAAACGCCATGCCCGTTCCCGTTGGGCTTTGCCGGTGCGGCTGGTTTGCTGGCGGAGCGGGTTTCTTTGGTGTTGGATTTGGACTCCTCAACAATTGGAGCAGGTTCTGCTTTGGGCGCCGCCATCTGTACCTTGACGCCTTTTATCTCGCAATAGCTGTCGGATATGGCGCAGAATATAGATTGGGTAAAGTTCATAAGGTCGGCGGGCTTTTCCTCATTGCCGTTCAGGGTTTTAATAAACCCGGCTTTTGAGACATCTTGAGCGTACATTATGGCAAGGTGCTCCCAGGTAAGATCTTGGATGGTGGGAAGGCTTTCCAGTACCTTTTGCGCGCCGGCAGGTTTTTCTTCTTTATACTCCACCGCGGCCTTCTCATATGCTTTCAGGTCGTTATGGCTGATACAGACTCTCATTATATTATCTGACATGTTTCTTTGGACCTCCGTAATATTATCGTGAGAGCTGTGGGAAAATTTCAGGTTATTTTTGTAAAGAGGGGTTTGGGCGGAAGAGCGCTATGCGCGCCACAAGATTGTTCGGCATAGTAAAAATATCGCTTAGTTTCGCTAATTGGTTTTATCACTAATTGCCGCTAATTTCCTTTGTCGCTAATCCGCTAATTCACTCTAATTGTTGCGCTAATTCATTTTCCCTTTAGTATCCGTTTATAGAAAACATTGTTCCTGTTTAGGCTTGCTAATATCCCAAGCTTAAGATTACTTTGTCTTAAGTAATTTAAGACCTGGACAATGTCCTTTTTGGCAAATGCCGGTGTTACTTTTAACTCTAAAACAACCTTGTGATCAATAATGAAGTCAATATAGTATCTGCCAATAAGCTGGCCTTCATAATTAAAGTCGCATCTTACTTGTTCCAGAAAAGGTATCTGGTTAATGAATAATTCTCTCTTTATGGCTTCCTGATAGTATTTTTCCTGATAACCCCCTCCCATTTGATTGTAAACTTTGAACAATATCCCTACGATCCCGTAACTCAACTCTGGATGAACTAAATCCTCTTTTCCCATAAGATAAACACCCCTTTTCCTTTTGGATTAACATTAATTATTTTCCTTTTCTTATTAGCATTTATTGGCGCCCATTGGCGTATTAGCGACAAAGGTCATTCGCGCCATTAGAGACCACCAAAATTAGCGAAAATCAGAGATACAATATGGTACTAGCAATTTTCATGCCAGGGGGAAGTGTGCTTGATAGGACAAAAACTATAGCAAATCTCGACAGGCGTTGTAGCAAAAGTCGGCACCCTTGAAGTTTGATCAACAAAAAAAGAGGACAGATCGCTCTGTCCCCTTTTGATATTTGAAACTATTTGAACTAATTAATTGCCAAGCTCGATGTTGTCAAGGTTGTAGTTAACATCGCCGGATTCGGTAAATGCCACTGAAATGATCTGCATCTTGACCAGTCCGCCGGAGCCGCCCGCGAAGTTGGGGTCCCAAACGCGGTTGCCGCCGCCTTCGATCTTGAACTCGGACAGGGGAAGTGAAACATGCTTCCATCCGGTCCAGTTGACATCGACTTCAGCCAAAAACAGGTCGTCGGCGGTGGGCTTCCAGGCGCTGTTCACCTCGATCTCGCTGTTGCCGTTGTCGTCGTCATAAAGCTCGATCTTGACCTTGCCGCTGTTCTCACCGGAGCCGTATATGTCCATTTCGACCGACCTGTATGCCGAAGCGTCTATGCCCAGCACGCAGCCGATCCCGCCAACATACCAGCTGCTGGTAGAACCCTTGAGGTTCAAAGAATACTCACCTATGGTTTTGAGCACGCTTTGATCTCCATCTTGATAGCGGGTATTCCTGACCACGGTCGGGACAATATTGTCAAAAACGAACCACTCGGGATTTTCCGTGATGTTGCCGTTCTCGAAATTGTCCACCAGGTAAGGATAAGCGGCGGTCGGGGCGGAAGCAGAGGTCTTGTCGGGAGAAGTACCCATGGCAAAAACCGCGGAAGCGGTCATCGCTATGGCAAGGGCCATAAATGCAACAAGAACTTTTTTCATTATTCTATCGCCTCCTTTCTATATTGTTATCGCGCGCGGCGAAAAAAAATTTCACTATAAATTCCTAGCCCTTTACAGCGCCGGCTGTAAGGCCTTTTACAATGTAACGCTGGAGCATAAAGAACAATACCATGACCGGCAAAGTGGCCACGGTGGACGCCGCCATGATAAGGTCAAAACGGTTCTGGTAGTTGCCCACGAAATTGCGGATACCAACGGGTATGGTCATGGTATCGGCGGAAGTAAGCACCCAGGCAAATAGCAACTCGTCCCAGGCCGTTAAGAAGACATAGACACCGGTAGCGATGATGCCTGGAACGGCCAGCGGCAGAACAATGTGCCAGAAGACCTGCCAGGGCGAACACCCATCGATGCGGGCCGCTTCTTCAAGCTCGTACGGGATAGCGGCAAAAAAGCCGCGCAGTATCCAGATGCTGAACGGGATAAAGAATATGGAGTACATGAAGATTATGCCAAAAAAAGTGCCCTTTAATGGTATGCCGGTTATCTCGTAAAATTTTACGTACATGGAATATATTGGTATAAGGAACATCAGGTACGGCACCATCTGGGTGAGCAGTATGGTCATTGAAAAGGTGCGGTTGCCAGGGAAGTCGAACCTGGAAATGGCATAGGCGGCCATGGTGGCAAAGACCATGGAGAAGATCATGGAAAGCAGGCAGATAAAGAAAGAGTTGCGCAGATAAAGCCCGAAATCCACATTGTGCCACATGTCAACATAGTTGACCCACGAGACCACCCTGTGCCCTTTGTGCGCCTCGGCGGAATTTTCGACACGGCCCAGAGCGGCATTGTACTTGGTTATGCGGCCGTAGGAAGAACCCGCGAAGACCGTGGGCCCATCGACCGCCATGGCGGAAACTTCGGCCGGCACATAGCCATTGTCCTTTTCGATGTCACCTCTGGCATTGACCGAAAAGAAAAGGTTTTCCACTCTTGTAACACCATTACCGGCAAGCGGGAACCTTTCATAGCCAACATTGGTGCCCACATAGATGGCGTCTTTGGCCGGCAGAACGGTTTGGGCCCTGTCTTTGAGCAGTGTCCGGGTGACCACGCCTTTTTCAGTATCAAAAATATGCGCGCCCGTCATGCCGGAAAGGATAAGTTTGTCGCCCATTGGGTCCATCTGCACCGGCCCCTGTGGCAAATAGGCGGCAATGTCGTAGTTGTTCTTCATCTCGCCGGTCTCGGGTGAAAACTTGAAAAGCCGCTTGTCAGTGCCTACCCAGATATATTCGCCGACCCGCGCTATGCATTTGATCTGGAAGGGAGAAAAACGGTTCGCGAGATCATAAGCCTTTACCACTTTGAGATCTTTTGTGTCAAACTCAATCAATCCCTCGTAACCACGATACTGCATGGTGTACCAGAGGCGGTCGTTTTTGATGTCCCTTATGACAGAGGTGGCCACTACCTTGGCCTGGTCGAACGCGCCCAGCGGCAAATCGAAATCCTCATGCTCTTTAAGGTTGTTCTTTTCCACGCGCGTAAGTACGCGGTTGGCCGAGCCGACCCAGACATAGTCTTTGTCGGTGACAAAAGAAGTACTGCTGGTGCGCTCGGACTCGTAGGCTTCGATCTTGAAATCTTTGCGGTCTATCTTGTTGATGCCCCCGTCCGAGCTCATGACCCAGAGATGCGTGGGGGTAAGTTCCATCTTCATGCAGTCGTTGTGGGCGGTGCCGAAAGGTATCTTGCCCACCAGAATGTCGTTGTTCTCTTTAAGCGAAGTGAACACCATCCAGCCAATAGGGAAAAGCGTAATTACCAGAAACGCCAGCATTATAAAATGTATCAGGTAATCGCGTATGCGTTTTTTTGTGTAGTAGGACATTGCCATGTTATGATCTGCGCTCCTCTGCTTTTCTGAAGAAATAGAACCAGACGTTGACCAAAATGAACATGGTGGTCATAAGAATGACGGAAGAAGCCGCGCCCATGCCGAAATTCCATTGCATAAAAGAGTTGCGGAAAATGTTGGTCATCATAAGGTCGCCCCATTCCCCCGGGAAACCCGCGCCAAACCCGAACATCATGATAACGATGTTGAAGCTGTAAACGTTATAGATAAGGCCAAAGATAATAAGTATGGCCCAGACCGGCTGGAGCAGTGGAAAAGTAATGGTCCAAAATTTGCGCCAGGGAGAAGCGCCGTCAATGTCGGCCGCTTCGTAAAGCTCTTCGGGTATGCTTTGCAGGCCGGCCAGGAGAAGCAGCATGGAGAACGGCCAGTAGCGCCAGATGGTGGGAATGATGATGGCCCAGATGGTATTGTGGCCGATAAGCCAGAAGGGCTTTGACGGCAGGATGTGCAGAATATCTACCAGCATAATATTGATGATGCCCACACCCCTTTGCCACATAAACCCCCACAGCAGGCCCGTAACATAGGTGGGCACTACCCAGGGAAAAAGGAAGAGCGTGCGGATCATGCCTTTGCCGCGGAACTGGCGATTGACCATAAGCGCGACCAGCAGGCCCAGGGACAGCGTGCCAATTGTCACAAAGAGCGTATATATAAAGGTATTGCGGGCGGCCTCGAAAAGTCCCAGCCTGATAGGACTGTTGGGATTGATCAAAAGGTTGTAATAGTTGTCGAACCAGACAAAAGGCGCGCCCAGGTACTGGTTGATGGTGTACTGGTTGAGCCTGAGAAAAGACATGTATATGCCCTGCACTATAGGTGAAAGATGGAGAAGAAGCATGCCCAGGGCAGTAGGAAGCACGAACAGATAAGCGAACCGGTATTTTTTTGCTCTATGCCATGCGTCCTTGAACAAATGCACCAAAAAACTTCCTTTCGTCACATAAAGACAAGGCAATGCCTTGTCTTTACTCTTCATTATATAACTTAAAATTCCCGCTCGTCAACAGCAATCCAAAGTTTTGCCAGCAAATATCAAAGTACCGGTACTGCCCCGTTGGCCAGGACCTGGACATTAGGTGATTGAAAAAGTTGACTTTGGCAGAAGAGGAAGAGCTTCCCATCACTCCCCCGGCCAGTGACCCGATCCAGGATTCGGCGTGGTTGCCGGAAAGTTTCGTGCCGGAAAGTGAATACTTATCACCAAAGCTTGAATAGATCGGCCCAAAAAAGCCTTCTATCTTATTACAGTAGAGGCTTGAACGATAATCAATACCGAACCAAACCTGATCAACGGCAATAAAGAAAGGTGTCCGCATGGCATCGTAGAAAAAGTCGGGCCCGCTTGAGAGCTTGCGGCCGTTTTTGTCGTTGTGGTTGGGCACCAGGCCATTGTCGAGATTGCCATATTCGGGCCTTAAGCAATTAAAGATCATGACATAGCTTTTGTCCGCTACATCGTTCCAGCGGCCCTCCCCTGTATAATGCGCGAAGAGCCTAAAGAAAGCTGGCATAAAGTATGATGTAGAAAAGAAATTTTCGGAGTCGGGTGAGAACTTTAGATAGTTATCAGAGGTGACCTCGTATTTGATTATCTGGCGGCAAATTGCTTTAGCCTGCGCAGAATAATCGTAGGGAGGTTTACCGTCACCCCAGCGGGACGAAGCAAAAAAGAGCGCCATGGCTATCATGACATCGGCATCTGTGGCAGGCATAGGGTCAAGTACCCTGCCGTCGGTGGTGGCGTTCCAGCCAAAAAGCCCGTAGCGGTTGCCGGGCTGAAGATAGGTCGATGTCCAGTTCCAGACCCTGTCAAAGGTCGCTTTGTCATTATGCTGAACCGCCAGCATCATGCCGTAGGACTGGCCTTCAGAGACTACATTGCCGGAATCGGTGTGGACCACCGCTCCATCAGAAGTTACCAGCTCGGATTTGAAATAGGCCCAGGCGTCGGCACAGCGCTGGTCGGCGCTGGCCTGTGAATATCTGGAGCCGCTCAGGGTGGCGGCAGAAGGATAATAAGTCGGCATGATAAGCGAGCTTTCTTCAGGCGAGGTCATGGTTTCCCCCGACTGTGTCGCCGACAGCGGCGCCATGCCGCAGCTTCCCACAAAAAGAAGCAGTACCAGCAGTGCTATCCATAATGTAAGTCTCATTGTATCCATATATCGGAAAAATTGGCAAATAATTTCATGTGAAATTTATTTGTCCCTGTCAGGATAATACCTTAGAGGTGACATCAATGACAAGAATTGAAGAAGCGCTGATAAAAGATCATGGCCCCGTTCTCGTGGAAAAAGGCATACTGGACCCGGCCGGCAAAAAGATCATCAATAAAAAGATTTTGCAAAAGCTGATCGACGAAGCACAAAAGACAGCTGGCAGCGATATGATGCTGGCAGTCAATCTGGTCTTGCAGAGTCTGGGACAAAGCCAGGATACAGCGCTGGGAATTCCATCCTGCGCATACGACACGACCCTGGCCAAAAATCCCTACGGCACATACGGGCAGAGCCGCATTGCCTACATGCGGATGTCCGGCATGCCCACCGACGGATCAAAGCTGGGCATAGTACACGGCGGGTTCGGGACAGGCGGCGTGATGCGCGCGCCGGACGGATCGTTCCCCACGGTAGATTTCATCGAGCCCGGCAGGAATATCTACGATCCCCAGGGCAATATGGCCAGCCAGTTCCATGTTTATTTCAAGCGGCCGGATGGAAAGACCGCGGCTCAAACCCTGTACACGGGAAAGCCCGCGGATGAAAAGAAACTGGGCGCGTGGAAGTGGAACTACCCAGAAAAAGAAGGAAGCTATCACGCCCTGTATCCCAAAACATGGTGGGAATATCCTGATCAAGATTTCCCCGCTAAAGTATCTATCAAGGCCTTTTCCCCCATCATCGCGAAGAATTACAAAGAGACCAGCTACCCCGTAGTGGTATATACCATGCGCTTTAAGAATACCTCCAGGGACGTCATTGAAACTGCCGGCATGTTCACCTTTCAGAACATGGTGGGTTGGACTGCCAGCAACCAGAATACCTGGGACGACAAAGCGGCGCGCATGGTCGAAACCCCCGGCATACAACCGCTGGGCGGCGAAAAGGTCAAATTACTGGTCACAGAATTCGAGAAACACAGCAAAGGCAACTACAACTTCGTGAAACAGGAGAACGGCATAACGGCCGTGGTCATGACGGGAGAGCCAGAGAACCCTGAGTCTTCGGGACAGATCGCCATTGCCGCCAAGAACGATCCTAGAGTAAAAGTAAGCTATGTTTCAAGATTTGACGCTGACGGCAGCGGCAGCGAGGTCGCGGGCTTTTTCGAGAACGGGGCGCTGCCAAACACCGACAGCAGGGAAAGATCAAGCGGAGAGAACCTGGGAGGGGCTATCGCGGTTTCGGTCACGCTCAAGCCCGGGGAAGAAATAGAAATACCTTTCGTGCTGACATACGATATGCCGGCCACCGAGTTCAAGAAAGGGACGATCTACAAAAAGAAATACACCGAATACTTTGGGGATTCCGGCAAAAACGCCGCGGGCATAGCTTCTGAAGCGTTAAGCAAATATATGGTTTGGGAAAAGATGGTGGACGACTGGCAGAGGGATATCCTTTCAAACTCCAATATCCCCGACTGGTTCAAGGGCGAACTTTTGAACACGCTCTCTCTTTTACAAAGCAACGCCATCTTTTACGGGAACATACCATCTCGGGGATACGATCTTCACATAATGGGAGAATCGAACCGCGCCGACTACAAACACGCGGAAACCCGGGATGTGGGAGTTTACTCCCCTGCCAGGACCATGCTGTGGCCGGAAATGCATAATAATCTGATGAAGCACTATGCCTGGAGCGTTTTGCAGGACAACCAGACCATGACAGCTTTTAATCTGGTGAACTACGAGGTTGTCCCCTCTACCAAAGACTGGACTTCCCTTTCCGACAAGCAAAAAACAAAAAGGATAGTGGAATATTTGACCAAAGAGCGTAAAGAGACCTTAAAGAAAGATATGGCCGCTTTGCTGGCAAAAATATACTTTGCCCCCTTAAAACCCAAAGGCGCCACCCCTCATGATATTGGCGCTTATGATACAGACCCTGCGCTGGACCTGAATTCATACACCCACCAGAACCCCAATGTCTGGTCGGAACTGTCGATGGTCTGGATTTTGGAAGCCTACAGGAACTACTGTATGGGAAACAAAGCCGACAAAAAACTTATCGAGTCCATATATCCTTCGGTCAAAGCTTCTTTGCAATACGCGGAAAAAATGGACCGTGACCGCGACCACATACCCGACCATCAGGGCATACCCGACTGGACCTATGACAACTGGAAGGTCAAGGGCATCAACTCCTACACTGGCGGCCTGTGGCTGGTGGCACTGGAGGCGGGTATTGAGATGGCCAGAATTACGGGCGATGCAGGATCAGAAAAAACCTGGGACAAATGGCTGGAAAAAGGCAAAAAGAGCTTTGACAGCAAGCTGTGGGACAAAGCAAAAGGTTATTATCACCTGGGAAAAGGTATTAAAGACGTATTCGCGGATTCGTTATGGATGTTATGGCCAACCCTGACCGACCTTTCGCTTCCGGTGCCAGAAGCAAAAGCCAAACAGCACCTGAGCCATGTGTTTTCACAAAATGTGGCTGGCTTTGGCAACGGCTATATGGGCGCGGTTAACGGGACCAGGAACGGCATGCCTATTGAAGGCGAACAGGAAAGGGAAATGTGGACCGGCACAAGTTTCGCGCTGGGAGCAGCCATGCTGGCTCTGGGGCTTAATAAAGAAGCCTGGCAGACCATTTACGGCACTTACAATATGACCACCAACCTGGCAAAGACATTTCCTGTGTGGGCGGAAGCATACACCCAGGAACCAGGCATGGACGGCGATATGATGATCGGCTTCAGGGCCATGACCTACTTCCGCGTGCTGGCCATCTGGAACATCTTGAGGACCCAACAGATAATGCAGAATAGAATGTATGAAAGGTTCGGGCTCTGATCAAAAGCTCACATCGTAGAAGAAGGCTTTGCTGTCCTTTGAGATGGCAAAGCCGTTCTTTATAAGCTGCGCGGACCCGACGGGGTTGCCGGCAATGTCCAGGCCGGTGACCTTTTTGGGAGTTCTGTCCTTAAAGAAAATCTTACCCTCAACCGGCTCGACAAGAATGGGCGCCTTGCCCACCTCGACCAGCTGGGTCCTGGTCTCGTTGTAGACCTGGCCAAAGTTCTCGATGCGCGCCCCGCAGGTGGCCAGCACCCGTTTGGATTTGACCAGCGGCTGGTTATCATAACTGGTGATCATTATCGAAGAGAACGGTGTTTCCGCGTATATTTTCACGCTGGAAAGGTCGATCCACTTTCCGCCCGTAAAACCAATAGAGCCCTGGGTCTTTGGCGTATTGACCGTGAATATGCCGTCACCATAGTTCCACTTTAACTGGCCGGTATCTGAATTGATGACCTTTTTGCCCCTGTCAAGAAATTTATCGAGGAAATATGACGTGTCCGGAATGATCTTTTTAGGGCCAAAATTTATTACCGTTCGGGTAATAAGCGGCAGTAATGGCTCGTCGGCTATGGGGTTGTCCTCTTTTATTGGGCCAAATATCTCGCTGTCAGAGAAAACCCTTTCATAAGTATTTTTGGCCTTTGAAACATCGCCCCTGTAGAATAACATGGCCGCGGCCGGCCATTGGGCCCACACATTGGGCCAGGCAGAGATATTGAAGTTGTCCTCCATGGGAGCGTTATAACCGGGCTGATTGAAACTGAATTGCAGTACCCCATCCCAGTCCTGAAGGTTGGCGTAGGCCGCCATTATGATCGGCCCTTCGATCCTGAATTCGTTGGGGAAACAGCAGTTCCATTCGGAGACCACAAAAGGCTCGCCATTTACATTATAGTAAGCAAAGTTGTTGGGCAGGGCGTCCTTTGGGTTTTTGACCATGGGCTGGTCCTCGAAAAGCACATTGGTGCCGTAGGAAAGCTGGGGATGGTCCCAGTACCTGTGACGGTCGATATAATCAAGCCTTGCATTGGATTTGACATCGGCCCAGATATTTACCCAGTGGTTGCTGCCGGAAATGGGGACACGGATCCCTATGCTCTTAAGGTATTTTTCCATATCGGCAAAATACTCGTTCTGCAGATCATAGTAAAATCGCATGGTATCGGCTTCCCTTAGAGGTTCTATCTTTTCAGACCCGCTGCGCTGGTAAGAAAGAAGGGTTTCACCCCGCCTGACATTGCCCAGTCTTGGGTCTTCGTCCGCCTTCAGGTCGGCGCGCCCGTATTTGTCGGTCCAGGCCCTGTTCAACCCGTCACGGCCGCCGTACTTTGAAATGAGCCAACTGTTCCAGAGGTCATCAAGCTCTTTCTTGTAAACCTCGGAAAGGTCGAACTTTGTGCCCATATAGAACATGGTAGCTTCGTTTATAAGCTTGGCGGACACAATGACAGGATCATTTTCATAGCTAAGTTTTGTGTAAGGATTATAATGGGTCAAAAGATCGGCCGCGTATTTTTTTTGCAGTTCGATTATCCTTTTATCGTAAAAGCCTGTGAACTTGGCGCCGCGTTCAACATTTTGGTAGTCGACAACATTATCGCCTTCTTTGAAAGTTCGATCGACAAGAAGGTCCATAAAAACATAAATGCCGCGCTGTTTTACCTGTTGGCAAATAATGCGCAAGGGTTTATCGCGCAAACCGTAGCGATCAATCACTATGGGGCTGAAATCAGTTTGTGCCTGGGCGA
>JAHJBW010000121.1 GCA_018813405.1 Candidatus Margulisiibacteriota bacterium
GCAATCAGATTGTAATTACCCTTGGGTTTCAAGGCCCTAACAAAAGGAGCTACCAACTTTCCGAACCTGCCCACCAGGGCTAATTGCTTGTCGGCTTTAGCCCGAACATAAAAACCTTCTCCCAACCTCAAGGTGGTGGTTAAGGTTTTCGCCACCCCAGACCATTTTCCGCCAGAATAAGTCGCCCCAGGGTTAGTTTGTGTATCGGCGTCCCAAAAATAATATTCACCGTTCTCACCAAGTTGCTCACCAATGACATCTGTCAAAAGATAGTCATCTTCCATGAACGGCAGGGCCACAAAGTCAAATTTATTAGCCGGCACAGCGATTTCTACTTTACCAATGGTAATGGAATTGTTTTTAGTGTCCAAAAGATCTGAGGATCCCAGCGCTAAAGGATTAGGCACTACTCTATAATAATTATTCATACCGTCATAAGCAGCCGAACTAAAGGTATACTTCTTTGTTCCTGAAGGAACCGCTACAGGCAACAGAGCGGTAAAGCTGTACACATTCGCCTCATATTCAGTTCCTTGCCCCGATGAAAAATAAATGTTTACAGCATAAGGCCCGCCGGAATCATAATCCCAGGTAATTTCCAGATCATCGCCCTTTCTGACAATATTGGTTTTTCTAATAAGGCCGTCGTCAACCAGTTCAGCTGTTGACTGCACATACCCGCCCTCACCTGTCGCAAACAGACCAAACAGCCCTGGGATAAAAACAATTCCGTCACCGGACGACACCCCACCCACAGTTGTTCCTTTAGCATCCCTAATGACCTTATCGCCATCTGTCATTCTGAGGCCGCCGGAATTGATGGTGTCATAGAGGACGTAGTTGCCGCTCTCGAGTCGGTCGGCGGCGGCCGTTCCGGCGAGAATGGCAAACGACAAATTGCAAACGACAAAGAAAGGTAATATTATTCTTATTTTATTCATTATCTTGATCATATCAACAGCTTCGAATCCTTCACCACCACTTTTCCGGTCGCAAGAACATGCCCCAGAAAATTAGTCGGCCTGGCCTCCGCCCTTTCTTTCAGCGTGAAAGGGTGAAATTCCAATCGCGGATCGCACTTGAGCGCGAGCTCGACAAAAACACTGATGATCTGCTCATACTTCATGCCCTCAAAATCCGGGGAGATCACCACCAGGTCAATATCACTAAAACGATCGGCCCGGCCGCTGGCCTGAGAACCAAAGAGGACCATTTCCTTGACCCTAATCCTGCCGGACAGCATATTCAGCGCTTTTTTGATGATCTGCCTTATTTCAGCCTGCTCTTGAGCCACGTGAAGATCTCCTCGGTTTCCAACAAGTAATCGCCCGCCACTTTGCGATCGACCTCAGCCGTTATTTTTTTCTGCTCCTCGGGATAGCGGCTCTCCAGATAATAATAACTCAATTTTTCCAGCAATTCCTTTTTCCCCTGCTCGAGATCCAGGCCGGTCAATTCGGACAGGCGCAGCAAGTTGTGAAGGCGCGGCGGAAGTTTATGAGTGTTTTTGACCACCAGGCCTTTTAATATTTTTTCGACCGCCTGCTGGCACATGAACAAGACATACGCATAGCGCCCCGAACCAAGCAGCGCCCTGGCGGTATCCAAGTCATATTCAGCTATTTCCAACCAATATTCAATGTCCTTATCCATTACCATTAGTCCCCATCTCCCTGCTCCAGCCTCATACCGCCGGAGTTTACGGTGTCATAGAGGACGTAATTCTTGCCCGCGTCCTCGAGCTTGTCGGCGCGGACGGCCAGGGATAGACAAACTACTCCCAATAATATTATAACAAGTTTCCTGAACATTTATTTATTGGACCTATTTATTCTCCAACTCTGCGACTTTTTTCTTTAAGGCTTCTATTTCCTCATTCTGTTCTTTTACCTGCTTTGAAAGCTCCTGCACGGCGCTGACACCAAGCGTGAAAATACAATCGTAATCCAGATTGCGGAAATCATCAACTTCCTTCCCAAAGACAAAAACTCCCTTAGTTTCCTTATCCCAATCCTTGACGGTAAATGACCGTCCGTTGACCGCGACAATTTCTTTCTCGTAATTAGCATCAGAGATCAGACGCACGGTGTCTCCAACCTTCAGGTCCGGAGTTTCCTTCACGGTGACTTTTAAGGTTTTACCGCTGGCATCATAGGCAACACTTTCTGCCATTTTATAGACATTCGGAATAAAATCAGAGGTCTTTGATACTGCTTGAGGGAATACTTTTTCTACTTGTTGCGCAATAAAGCCCTTCTTAACATCGCTTCCTTTATTCACCATATCAATATGTTTATAATCTTTAACTTCA
>JAHJBW010000122.1 GCA_018813405.1 Candidatus Margulisiibacteriota bacterium
CATCCTTTCCTGGGAAGCCGAAAAAGCCACGCTATATTCTTTTGAAAGGGAGATCAAAAATATCTATGCCAACCTTGGCCTGGACCAGAACGAAACGAACGAAATAACAATGCACATAGCTCAAAAGGTCATCGAAAAAAATAAATTATTCCTTGATATCTCTGCCCGGGTGCAGAGCAATGGGGTAACTTCCGCTTATAGTATGCAAAAACTTGACGAACTCGCTGTCAGTTTTGTTGCCCGTTCGAAGGACCCTGACCTATTGAGGAAAGGGCTGCAACAGATATATGCCTGGCAGCCATCTCCGGAAGCGGGACGTTTTTCTTCTTTTATGTCGGGAGACATAATCGAAGGAGCCAAGAAATTTACTGTGTTGCTCGACCAGCCCCAGGATAACGCAAATACAATTGATTTTCTCAAGCGTTTCAATCCAAAGCCATTTAACAGCAGGATGGTCAGAAGCCCGAGAAGTTTCGAAAGAGACCTCCTGCTCATCCATCTTAATTCGATCCGGCAGGAGGACGTCAAAGCGGGATTGGAATATTTTGAAAAAGTATTCAATTCCAACGCCCCAGAGGTCCTTAGCCGGCTACTCACAGAGGTTATAGTCAAGATCAAAGATGAGGGATTGAAAAGGAATCTACTAAACAGGGTTTTTGACAAGTTTGTCGAAAGCGCCAGAACAGTGGTCCAGCACCCTTCTTTCCTCGATCCCAACAATGAAGATAATGTCATCCAATATCAGCCCGATGACAAATTTCAGGCCCTGGACCTCAAACAATATGTCAGCACAGTATTGGATTTCGTAGCGCAGGCAGGAAAAGACGCCCTGACCCCGGAAATGGTTGAGAAGATGACAGGCGTATTTGATGGGGAATTATTGTATAAGCCTTTGAGCTCTTCAAAACCGGTGTCATTGGGATGGGCCAACCTGTTAAATGAATGTCTCATGCTGATCGCGGAGTTCAAGAACGGGCTAAAAGAACAGTCAAACCCACAAATCCTCGTATTTCTTGACCTCTTGATAGAAAAGATCAAACAGCATGACAATATTCTTGTGACAGATGGACAGCAAAGGCGGGCGATGGACTTTGTCTTCTCTCCTCCACAAGCGCAAAGAGCTTATATAGAAAGCATGCTGAAGCGATCAAAGGGAAACAGAACTCCAAGGCGTGGAAGATAAAAAAATCATATCTCACGCAACGCCTCCGTTGGCTCCATTTTAGCGGCCCGCAGGGCAGGGGGGATGGCTGCCAAAAGCGAAAATAAAATGCCCATGCAGAAGCCCGTGAATATTATAGCCCAGCTGAAGATTGCCCGGTAAACATAAGATATTGGGAAATTCATCGTGCCCATCCGCTCAAAAGTCGAAGTAAAATCAATCCCCACCACAGCAAGGTAATAAGAGACCCCCGCACCCCAGATCGCGCCGATAAAGCTGGCGATCGTGCCGATCAGCAGGGCTTCGAGTAAAATTACTCCCATGACCTGCTGGTTTTTCATGCCCAGCGATTTCATCATGCCGATCTCCTTGGTCCTCTCAAGCACTGACATGAACATGGTGTTTAAGATGGTAAAGCTGGCCAGGAAAAGCACTAGGAAATACAAGCCGGCATAAACGTTCCTGGCAACAACCGTGTAGAAATAAAGGATATCAATGTCCTGCCAGGCCTCGGCCGAGTATTGGCCGGGATAAACTTTATCCAAATTGGTTTCGATCTCTCTAGCGGCTTCCTGCGCCTTATTCTTATCCTTAACATAAACAAATATTTCGGTTACTTTATTGTTGAGGTCAAGCAGTTCCTGCGCCTTGTCCAGGGGCATAAAGAAAGTCGTCTTGTCCAGGCTTTGCACCCCAAAGCTGAAAATCCCCACGATCTTGAGGTTCATGGCGGTGATCGAGCCATAAGCGGTTTGGGTCACGACCGTAAGAGTGTCGCCGAGTTTCAGTCCCAGCTCCCGGGCAAGGTTCACTCCGATATTCATTTCTTCCAGCCCGGTCTGGATCATTCTGCCTTCGACCATCTTCTGGTCAAGGTGGGAGATCCGGCTTTCGGTCATGGGTTCGATCCCATTGCCGAACACAGGTTTGTTTTTGCCTTCGTGCTCCAGCAGGACTCCGAATTTGATCCTCCCCACAGTAAGGGCGGCATCGGGATCCTCTGCTATTACCTTCTCTACTTCAAGGTAGTCGGGGATATTGGCTTCAAGCGGCAGCATCCTTTCGCGTTTGACATAATCTGTATTGAGGACGCGGACGTGTCCGTGGGTCAAGCGGATCATGTTATCGAACATGTCGTCCATGATCCCCGAGATGAGCGCCCAGAGGTAGACAGCGATCATGACGGCGACCGCGATCGACAGCCCGGTCAGCACCGACCGGCGCTTGTTGCGAAAGATGTTTCTTAAAGCAATTTTAAACATTATTTTTTTTAATCGTTACCTAATCGTTACCCAATCGTTACCTAATTAA
>JAHJBW010000123.1 GCA_018813405.1 Candidatus Margulisiibacteriota bacterium
CATATTCTTTTTTTGCGAACTTATCCAAAAATCGATTCTTTTCTTTGCAAATTGGGGTTTCAGCGTAATTTCTTTCAGTTTTACTGATAGGCAGTTCAGATGTTGTATCATAAGGATAGCAATCATAATAATAGATGCGAAACAAATCTTCTTCAGGCTCTATGAATTTTTTGGCATAAGTATAAACTTCCTGTACGTCTAATTTCTGTTTTTTGAAAATGCTCTTTTCAAGAAAACCACCATCAACCAAAATTGCTGTTTTCTTTCTGTTCATATAAAAAACAAGCCCTCCCCCTATATATAGTATACTAGAGGAAGGGCAATTATGGAAAATAACTTTCTATAGAATTATCGCAAATGACAAACAAAAATTTCACTTCAATTGACATTTGCGATGGCTAAGCCATCCACTTCCAGATAACTGGATTACTTTGAGTATAAATGATTTTTTTTAAATGTCAAGAGAGAGTATCGAAGGGTTTTGTCGCAGGTTTCAGAGGTTGATTTTCTTAAGCCCTTCCACCAATAACGATCTGAGGTATCCTGATAGTAGGCTGGGCGTCTGATACCGGCGCGTGGTCGTATTTGCCGCAGACACCGGTCTGGAACCCAAGATCAGTACCCACCATATCGATTATCTCCAGCACCTTTGGTCCATTGCCGGTCATGATCGCTCCGCGTACTGGATGTTTTACTTTTCCATTCTCGATCAAATAACCTTCGGTCACCTCAAAAACAAAATCACCCGTTACAACATTAACCTCGCCGCCACCCATGTGCTTGACCAGTATGCCGTTCTTTATCGAAGAGATTATCTCGCCGGGATCGCTTTTGCCGGGCGCGATGATTGTGTTGGTCATGCGCGGGATGGGCTTATGCCTGAAACTTTCACGCCGCCCGTTGCCCGACGACTTCATGCCCAGCTTCCTGGCATTGTACATGTCGCTCATGTAGCCTTTTAATATGCCGTTCTCTATAAGCACCGTCCTCTGGCCGGGCGTGCCTTCATCGTCAAAGGCCAGCGTGCCGAAACGGCCGGGCAGGGTGGTGTCGTCTATAACGGTTATCAGGTCGGAGGCTACCTTCTTGCCCAGCCTGTCCAAGAAGATTGAAGTTCCTTTGACCATGAAGTCCGCTTCCAGCGAATGGCCGCAGGCCTCGTGGACCATGGTGCCGCCGGCCTCGGATGACATTACTACCGGCATTATGCCCGAAGGCGCGTGGGGCGCGTTGAGCATTAAAAGCGCGCGCTCGGTCGCTTGCCTGGCCAGCTTTTCGGGATCGTACTGCTCCAAAAGCTCAAAGCCCATTGAGCCGCCCGGAGCGGAATAGCCGGTTTGAATGATATTGTCCTTCATGGCAATGACGTTTACAAAAAAGCGGGTGCGGATGCGATTGTCCTCGACATAGGTCCCCAGCGAGTTGGCTATGGTCACGGCCTGGTTAACGTCGGCATAGGACGCGGTTACCTGTTTGATCCGGTCGCCGTAAGAACGCGCGGTCTTGTTGAGCGTCTCGACCACATCAGTTTTTTCATCGATGCTTACTTCATGAGGACGGCGCTTAATAGCCTGGTTGAAAACGGGTGGAGTTGGTGTAAGAGCAAGAGGAGCCGCAGCATGTTGCGGCTTTACACCGGGCCGCAATGAGGCTGACAGCTCTCCTGCCAGCTTTTTAAGCGTTTCAAGGTCCTGGCCAGTGGATGAGGCAAAGTTGGTGGTACTGCCGGAGATTACCCTGATCCCTGTTCCAACATCGGTTCCCGATACGACCTTTTCTATCTTGTTGTCTTCGCAGATAATATGGGTGACGTTATTTTCTTCCAGGAATATCTCGGCGAACTCCGCGCCGGACGATAAAGCAATGTTCAATATTTCTTCAAGGTTTTCTTTGGTTAGCATGAAAAGATTATATCATGATTTGGAGCTATTTTGCCTCGGCCCAGTTTTTGCCCACGCCTATGTCAACGCGGATGGGGATATCGAGCGGAAGGGCGCTTTCCATTTCCTCTTTGACTATCTGCTTGAGCGTTTCCACCTCTTCGGGCGGGACCTCGAACACAAGTTCATCGTGTACCGAAAGCAGCATGGCGGCTTTCAGGTTTTGTTCGGTTAATGCGGCATCGACCTGTATCATGGCGAGCTTGATGAGGTCTGCCGCAGTGCCCTGAATGGGGGTGTTGATGGCGGTCCGCTCGGCAAACCCGCGGACGGTGGGGTTTGCGTGATTAATATCAGGAAG
>JAHJBW010000124.1 GCA_018813405.1 Candidatus Margulisiibacteriota bacterium
ACAAAAGAAAAGACCGCCAGGGAAATATACGGCAGGACCAGTCCTCTTTTCTCCCTGACAGACCCCGCCAGCAACAGGCAAAAAAAGCAAAAGACCAGCAAACCCAAAACCCCGGCCACCAGTGACCAGGGATAAAAGAAAAGATAGCCGCCCACAAAAGAAAGCGCGTAGTTGGCAAACATTAGAGGTTTATGGACAAAGGTCCACATGGAAGGGCTGTAAAGAGGCCGCTGGTAGCCAAGGAAGTAAAAAAACACAACCAGAAAAGTCAAAGTGCACCAGACGATAAGCCGGTTTTTTCTTCCGGCCTCCTGCCTGGCCGCCAGCGGGACCAGACCGGCAAGCCAGTACCCCAGCCCGCTGGCAAAGGAAAAGCTTGCCGCCACCCCGGCCACAAGCGCCAGGGAAAACCTTCCGCTATCAAGCTTCTCGCCGGTCAGCAAGATAATGCCGGCAACGGCAAAAAGCACACACATAAGTATTTGCATCTGCCAGCCCCACATCCAGTTCTCCATCTGGTTCATGGAAAAGGCCATGAGCGAAAGCGCCGGCACCGGCCAGGCAACGGCCGGCAGTCCCAGGCGCTTTTGGGTCCTGAAAAACATATACAGCAGGCAAGAATAAATGGCGCCGCCCAGCATGATGTTGAAGGCCAGTTCCCAGGAAATGTTCCAGCCGCTAAGCCGGGCCAGCGCAAGCATGACGATCTTTGGTAAAAAGAGGCGGTGTTCGTTGTGCTGCTGCCACAGGTGCCACCAGCCAAGCTTTCCCTGGTAAAGCTTTTCCAGCAGGGGCACAAAGTCCCACTGGTCGTAAAATGGAATGTCAAAATAAAGCCTGGCCGCCCAGAAGATCAAAAAGGCAGGCGGCAGTAATGACAGGACAATGCAGAATAATTCCTTAGCCGATAACTTCTTCATTTCTTTTTAGGTACCACAGCAGCGCAAAGACCGTAATGGCCGCGAGACTTATGAATGACCCGACCCTGAACGAAAGAGGACTGAAGTTGAATTTTACCACATGAGATCCGGCCGGGGCAACAACGGCCCTGAACATATAGTTGGCCCGCAGTATTTTCGTCTCTTTACCGTCAATGTAGGCCTTCCAACCGGGATAGTAGGACTCGCTCAAGAAAAGGAATTGGTCGCCTTTTGAGTCATATTTCAGGACTATTTCGGCAGGAGCGTATTTCAGGAT
Organism: Candidatus Margulisiibacteriota bacterium; assembly: GCA_018813405.1. GTDB lineage: Bacteria > Margulisbacteria > WOR-1 > XYC2-FULL-46-14 > JAHJBW01 > JAHJBW01. The sequence goes on from JAHJBW010000124.1 coordinate 1,198, forward strand.
ATCAAGTTTGTACCCTGCCTGTTTTTTTTGCAGGCCCGCCTCTTCTTCAAGAATGACCGTTCTTTCCGGATCAAAATCCCCTCCCTGCATATAGGCCAGGATATTGTCTCTGAACATGGTCTTTGCTTCGGACGCCATGTAAGCCCTGGGCATATGGAAATGGTTAAAATACAGGTACAGCCTGCCGCCGTCCCCGCTTGTAGCTCTCAGCAGTTTCAGCCCGGGCCAACCGAGCGGGCGTTCTGAAGCCACATATTTAGCGTTTGACATATCTATCAGCTTTTTGGGATAGCCCCCCTCAAGCCCGTAAAAATAGGTGGCATATTCGCGGAACTGCGCCAGCAAAACCGACTCATATCCGTCAAAATCATAAAGGCCATAGGGCACCATTTTATCGGGGGTCAGCCGGTCCTTGCTCTCCAAAAGCGCCTTATTATAATCCTCTCCCCACAGCATTCGATTGGCGTCGCCCAATTCCGAAGTGTAGAAAAACCTGAAAAGCCCCCGGTCCTTTTGCAGCAGCTTTATATTGGGGGTTACCTCATCATAGACCGCCCGCCTGCCGGAAAAAGAGACCGATTGGTTGGAAGAAAAAAGGTCCAGCGATACCATCACAACAAACAGTAACAGAAAAACTGTTGAGGACAGTTTGCCCTCGCAGTACAACCAAAAGATGACCGCGGCGGCCGCGAGAATGACCGTAAGGACCAGAAGGCTCTGCATGTCAAAGTTCAGGATATCGTAAAAGGTCTGCTCGTAAAATCCGGTAAGCGGCCTGCCCCACCATTGCTTTATCAGGAAGAATACCCTTTGCTTGTTGGCGATCACTGTCAACAGCAGCAAAGAGCAAAATCCTGCCAGCGACAAAAGCAATATCGAGAGCCGCTTAAAAAAGACTCCCTCCTTTTTTAGCCTGCCAACCAGGTCCTGCAGGCCAAAACCGCCAAGGAAAGCAATGGAGAAAAAAGTAATGGCCGAGAATTTGACTGGATACCTGATCAGTGATATCCCCGGCACGGTTTTGTAGAGCAAAAGATAGAACGGCGTGTATTTTCCCAGAGCCAAAAGCAGGCCCAGCGTTCCAGCCACGCAAAAGAAAACGCGCCTTTTGTCCGCCCGGCAAACGGCCAGGAAAGACAACAGCAAGGGCAGGAACCCCACATAGGCGGAAAGCAGCCAGCTCTGATTATGACTGCCCAGTATGGCGCTGTTATACTGCCCGTACCTGAGCTGACTCCCGAAAAAGAAAGGAAAAATAAATGTCAAAAGTTCGCGTACCGGCAGCGACCAGCGGGCGACAATGGAAATATCGGTCAGGTACTTCCTGTCGGAAAGCGCGCCCAGCTCCACAAAGGGCAAAAATTGCGCCGCGGTGAGCAAAACCATGAATACCGCCATGACGATCAGGGAAAACAGGCTTTTTACTTTGCGCTCGGGTATGAAGACCGCGTAAAAGAACAAACACGCGCCTGTAATATACAGGATGGTCGGCTCTCCCCCTAAAAACATAAGGGAAAGGAGAAGACACACAGCAAGGAAATCTTTCACCTTAAAGCGGGTGATATAGGCGTCGAAGAACATAAAGACCAACGGCATCCAAATAACAGAGCTTAAGGTTGTGTTCATATTGGAAACCGAAAGCAGGTAGCCGGAAAAGGCAAAGACCACCGCGGAAAAGACCGCGCTCAGCCAGCCCAGCTTAAAATGGCGCATGGCCAGGTACATGAAGCAGGCCGCCAGAAAGTAATGGATAATAATGTAGTAGTTAAAGGCCAGGTCAAAAGGCATAATATAATATATGATAGTCAACGGGTAAAAGAAGCATATCTGATGCGAGGCCAAAAGGGGCATGCCGCAAAAAATATAAGGGTTCCACAGCGGCAAATGTCCGGACCTGACCTGTTCAACCATCAGGTATCGCAAGGGATAAAAATAACGGGAAAGGTCCTTAAAGACAAAAACCTGAGAGCCATCCAGGAACCGCCAAAAGAACAGGACGGTCAACAACAAGAAAAATGCCGATACAACGAGATTCTTCTTCATTTCCGTAGTAATAGATTATAGCATCCCATGCCCAGCAATCCTAGCAGTGTCAGGCCGCTTATCAGGGCCCCTATCTTGAAACTGGCAGGCGAATATATAAATTCCACTTTGTGGCCGCCCCGGGGAATAAAGACCGCCCGGCCAATATAATTGGCGTTGTATATCTCAACCTTTTTGCCGTCCAGCAGGGCCTTCCAGCCCGGGAACATGGCATCTGACATATAAAGCCAGCAATCGTCTTCCGTGTTGACCATTATTTCCGCGTAATTGTTGTCATAGCTGTTAAAGCGCAGACCGCCCCGCGCAAAAGGGCTTCCTTTTTCCGGCCCGTTCTCGATAATGACCGTTCGATAGGCGCTAAAACCCGGCACTGCCAGTGCCTGAAGTGCCTCTTCGGGTCCCGTGACCGACCGGCTTGCCGCCGCCAAAAAAGCTCTTGGAAGATGATCGTTGTTGCGATAAAGAAGGAACTGCCCTTCAAACCTTTCCTCAGAATTGGCCAGCTCAAGGCCCTTGATGTTCAATTTATCCGAAGAAAAGATATATTTCACGTTGTAAAGACTGAGCAGGGGCAATGCCGCCTCAAGGCTGTTGGTCATCAACTGTTCGTTCAACCTTATCACACGGCGCGATTCTATGGACTCCCTGCCAAGAAGATAAGATACGTTATGTGTTATTAGCAGATTGGGAACGAACCGGTCACGCAGCCCCTCGACAACGTCGCTGTAATCTTCGTAAAAGACCGGGCTGGCATCCGCTTCATAGCAGGGAAAGACCCTGAAAAGGCCTTTGTCATTGATGACCGGGCTTATGAAAGCAGAGACGCCTTCCAGGCTTTGCCTTTCCACAGGTATGTTGATCAGGCTGTTGGCGGCGAACAGATCGCAGGCAACCATCAAAATCACGACCAGACCAAAGACAGCATTCTTTATTCTGCCCTTTACCATCAGCCAGAAAAATACCAGCACTGCCGCGAGTTCAAGGCAAATTACAAGTATATGCCTTATGATGGCAGAAAAATTTACCTTTATCATGTCAACAAATGCGAAGTGAAGATCGCGCGGGAACCAGCTCCGGTAGGTAATATACAGGC